>CAZHSA010000014.1:0-24758 GCA_964535135.1 uncultured Kordia sp. | reverse complement strand
TTGCTCTACCAACTGAGCTAAGGCACCAGTCGCAAATGCGGATGCAAATATAAGCGTTTTTTAAATTTGACAAAACTATTTTGCAAAAAAAACGTTTCTTACATTAGCAATCTCTAAAAACCACGAATGAATTTAATTGTAGATGCAGGAAATACCTATGTAAAAGTAGCTGTTTTTCAGGAAGATAAAATGCTGTTGCACGAAAGCTTCCTAAAAGAACTGCTTCCAAAAAAAATTGAAAAAATTTTACAAACGCATACTGCGATTGACCAAATGATTACATCGTCAGTAACAACATTGAGTGACGAAACAAAACAATTTCTGGAAAATCTCAGTATTAAAGTACATACCCTAACTCACAAAACAGAAGTTCCGTTTCAAAACAACTATGCAACACCAGCAACCTTAGGTGTCGATAGAATTGCGCTCATCGTGGCTGCCGTTAGTCAATATCCAAAGCAAAATGTACTCGTTATTGATGCAGGAACGTGTATAACCTACGATTTTAAAACCGAAAAAGAAACGTATTTAGGAGGCGGAATATCACCCGGACTTCAACTTCGATACAAAAGCTTACACCTATTAACAGCAAATCTTCCACTACTAGCGCCTAAGATGCCAGAAAGTTACATTGGAAACTCCACAGAAAACGCAATTCATTCAGGCGTAAGCGTAGGAGTAATCACCGAAATCGACGGAATAATTGAGCGATATAAAGAACAATTTGAACATTTAACAGTTATTTTAACAGGCGGCGACACTAATTTCTTGGCTAAAAGGTTAAAAAATACCATATTTGCGAATTCAAAATTCTTGTTACAAGGATTGAATAATGTTTTAGAATATAATAGATATAATGATTAGAAAGTTTTTAGGATTATTAATTTTGTTGTTAAGTAGCCAAATTAGTATTGCACAACAAGGAACGTCTTCACCGTATTCATTCCTCGGAATTGGCGATTTAAAGTTTAACGGAACAACAGAGAATAGAAGTATGGGTGGAATCAGTGTCTTTTCAGACAGTATTCACATCAACTTGCAAAATCCTGCCTCGTATGGAAATCTAAAATTTACAACATATGCACTTGGAGCAAGTTACAATCAGCTGCGATTAGAAAGTAGCGCAGGAGAAGACAAAGGATCGTCTACTTCATTAGACTACTTAGCAGTGGCTTTTCCTATATCGAGTAAAGTAGGAGTGGGTTTTGGTTTGGTTCCTTTTACCTCAGTAGGATATAGCTTTGAAGGAGTTGGAGAAACAGGATTTGCGTCTGCACCGTACAAGTTTGCACAGTATGAAGGAGAAGGCGGTTTAAACTCCGTATTCGTATCTTTAGGATATCAAATTACCAAAGGATTCTCCGTTGGAGGTACGGTAAACTACAATTTTGGTACGATTGAAAATCAGAACACAGAATTTTTGGGAGAATTAAATGAAGATGGATTGTTCTTTAGAACACTTAACTACGGAACTCGTTCCAGAGACGAATCCAAACTCAGTGGTTTAAGCTACAACTTAGGAGCATATTATGAAACCAAATTCAATGACAAACTTTCCCTTACAACGTCACTTACATTCTCACCGCAATCCGATTTAACATCGCGAAATTCACGTGTGCTTACAGCGTTAAATATTACTGCAGCTGGTGGAGAAGACGTAAGTCCTGGGCAAGTAGATCAAGTAGATCTCGGTGATAGAACAAAAACGGACTTGGTGTTGCCAACCAGACTCTCTTTTGGAGCAGGAATTGGGGAGCGAAACAAGTGGTTTGCAGGTGCAGAATACACCTTACAAAACAATAGCGATTTTGGAAATGGATTGACGATGATAGAAAATGTAAATTACGAAAACGGCTCAAAAATCGCCGCTGGAGGATTTTTCATTCCAAAATACAATTCATTTACAAGTTACTGGGATCGAGTTACATACAGAGCAGGAATTCGATACGAAGATACAGGAATCATGGTGCGAGATGAAGGCATAAATGATTTTGGCATATCTTTTGGAGTAGGACTACCAGTGGCAAGATCATTATCCAATGTAAACCTAGGAGTTGAGTTCGGAAGAAGAGGAACAACTAACTCAGGATTGATCAAAGAAAATTATGTAAACTTTCAAATAAGTTTGTCGCTAAATGATAAATGGTTTATAAAAAGAAAATACAATTAATCGATAAATATTAAAGAAATGAAGAAGACTATTTTACTATTGGTTGCTGGATTGTTTGCCGTAACAAGCTTCACAACTTTAAGTGCTCAAAAAGTAGACTGTAAAGCTAAGTTGTCCATATTTGCTGAAAATGCAAAAGCAAAGAATTATGATGAAGCTGAAGGGCAATTAGGAGAACTAAGAGAAAAATGTCCAACTGCTAGTTCAGCTATTTATGCTTACGGAGAAAGAATTTACAAAGCAAAACTTAAAAAAGCTACTGATAAAAAACCAGTTGCTGAAGAATTAATTCAACTGTATAAAGATAGAATCGCAAATGTCCCTGCGAAAACGAAAAAAGGAGATGTTCTTGGAAAAATTGGAACATTAATGGTTGACTATAAAATTGGCGATGTAAAAAGTCAGTACGATATATTTGATCAGGCGTTCAAAGAGGATTTAGCAAACTTCACAAATCCAAAATCACTCTATCAGTATTTTGAATTATACTACGGAATGTATCAAACAGGTGATTCAGGTGTATTATTAGAAAACCTAATTCAAAAGTTTGAAGAATTAACTGAAAAGTTTGAGTCTGAAAGTGAAAGATTAGCAAAAACGAAAAACAAGTTAATCGCTAAAAAAGATGCAGGACAAGAGTTAACATCGAAAGAGAAAAGAACAGAAAGAGTAGCAGATACTAATGTAAAAGCAATTGCAATTTTCTCTGGAAACATGGAATCTCTAATTGAAAAAGTATCTACGTGTGAAACATTAATTCCTTTATTTAAAAAGAATTTTGATGCAAATAGAAGCAACGCGTTATGGTTAAAAAGAGCAGCAGGAAGATTAGATGCTAAAGGTTGTGATGAAGATCCATTATTCGTAGAATTGGTAGAAGCAGTTGATGCATTAGAGCCATCTGCAAACTCTAAAAGATATCTTGCAGGTATTTACCAAAGAAAAGGAAACTTAGTAAGAGCTGAAGAATACCTAAATCAGTCGTTAGACATGGAGAAAGATCCAATTAGAAAAGCGACATTATTATATAAAATTGCTACAAAAGCAAAGAAAAGAGGTCAAAAATCGAAAGCTAGAAAGTATTACCTTGATGCAGTAAGTAACAATCCATCATTAGGTGGAGCATACTTAAAAATTGCACAACTATATGCTTCAAGTGTAAACCAGTGTGGAAACGATGAGTTTACCAAAAGAGCAGGATACTGGAAAGCAGCTGAAATGGCTAGAAAAGCAGGACAAGTAGATCCATCATTAAAAAGTATTGCTGCCAGAACGGTAAGTTCATACATGCAATCTGCGCCAAGCAAATCAGATGTATTTAGTAAAGGATACAAAGGTGGAGAATCCATTCCATTAAAATGTTGGATTGGTGGAAGCGTACGAGTTCCAAACTTATAAGATGATTATACAAAATAAACATATCTTACAGAGCATTGTCACAATATGTATTGTGGCAATGCTTTTTTCATGTCAGGACAACTTTAGCGAAATCCAAAAACTTTCCTATAGCAAGCGTTTTCCTGTCGGTGAAGCCGAAAATATGTTTTTAATCTATACGGATTCTGGAAAAGTAAAATCGACACTCAGAAGTCCGTATAACAAAGATTTCTCCAATCAAAAATTCCCGTTCATGGAATTTCCAAACGGAATTGAACTAGAATTTTTCGACGAAGAAAACAATAAAAGTGTCGTAACTTCTGACTATGCCATTTTGTATAGTGACACAAGATTAGTAGATTTACAAGGAAATGTGGTATTAACTACGCACGACGGAAACGTTTTGGAAGCACCACAATTATACTGGGATCAAGATCGAGAATGGATCTTTACCGAAGGAGAATTCAAGTGGAGCAACGAATATGGCGTACTTTTACAAGGAACCAATGGTATTGATTTCAATAGAGACTTAACCATCATTGATGCACACGAAATCTATGATAGTACCATTCCGATAGAAGACAAAGACAAATAAAATTTTAAACAAACTAACAAAATCAAATCAAGGTGAAAGTTTTAAGTTATACAAAATACATTTATCTTCTAGTAGCGGCATTATCTATTTTTAAAGTAATCACGGTTTGGCAAAATAACGGTACTGTCGATTATTTATTTGTTGCGTTTGCTGTAATTTCACTCTTTATGTTCTTCTTTAGAAGGCACTACGAGAAAAAATTTCAAGAGTACAAAAAAGATAAAGACCAATAAATGGAAATACAGGTGCTTATTATCATAACGGCATTACTGTTTTCTGCGTTCTTCTCAGGTATGGAAATCGCGTACGTCTCCGCGAACAAAATTCATATCGAACTAGAAAAAAAGCAGGATGGAATTCTTGCGAAAATACTGAGACGACTCACACAAAAACCTTCAAAATTTATTGCTACCATGCTCGTTGGAAACAACATTGCGTTGGTGATTTATGGGTTTTTTATGGGCGATTTAATCACTGCGTGGGTTCACGATACGCCTTGGCTCAATCAATATATTGGTGTTGACTACGAACTGCTGTTTCAAACTATTATTTCGACTTTAGTCATTCTCGTCACGGCAGAATTCTTACCAAAAGTATTCTTCCAAGTATATGCCAACAGTCTATTAAAATTCTTGGCAATTCCGGCGTATATCTTCTATCAATTATTTTGGTTGATATCTGAATTTGTCATGTGGATTTCGAATGTAGTGCTCAAAAAATTCTTCAAAACAGAAGGTGATGAAGTGCAACTCGAATTCAGCAAAGTAGAACTAGGCGATTACATTTCAGAGCAAATGGAAGCTGGGCATGATGATGAAGATATAGATTCTGAAATTCAAATATTTCAAAACGCCTTAGAATTCTCAGCGGTAAAAACACGTGAAGTCATGATTCCGCGAACAGAAATTGTGGCCATAGAATTACGCGAAACCATACAAAACTTAGCCAAACTTTTCTCGGAAACTGGCTATTCTAAAGTATTAGTATACAAAAACACAATCGACGATATTATCGGATACATTCACTCGTTCGAACTTTTCAAAAAACCCAAAACCATCCGTAGCATAGTATTGCCTGTAGTATTTGTGCCAGAAGCGATGTTGGCAAACGATGTACTCAATGTATTGACAAAAAAGCGTAAAAGTATTGCGGTTGTTTTGGATGAATATGGAGGAACTTCCGGAATTGTCACTGTGGAAGACATTGTAGAAGAGCTATTTGGTGAAATAGAAGATGAACATGATGTCATTGAGCTATTAGAAAAACGCATTGGCGAATATGAATATATGTTTTCGGCGCGATTAGAAGTAGATTACATCAACGAAACCTACAAACTCAATCTTCCTGAAAGTGAAAACTACGAAACTTTAGGTGGTTTAATCGTGAGTGAAACTGAAGAAATTCCGCAACAAGATGAAGTAATCATTATCAATAACTTAAAGTTTACCATCATCGAAGTATCGAACACTAAAATTGATACAATTCAACTACAAATTCTCTCTGAAGATTAAAATCCCGAAAATTAACGAATTAATACGCAGTTCTTCTTTTATTATTTACTAGGAAATTGTATTTTCGCCCACTGAATTTCATAAAATTGAAGATACATGGCAATTCTTGCAAAAATTAGACAGCGCACATTAGTACTAATCTTAATCATTGGATTGGCACTTTTTGCTTTTGTAATATCTGACGTATTTAATAACAATGGCGGAGGAGAAAAGCGATCAACAGAAGTAGGAAATATTAATGGAGAGAGCATTCCATACCAAGGGTTTCATAGCCAAGTAGAGTATGCTAAAAGTGTATATGGTGGAAGACAATCTACAATGCAAATCGCAAATTCACTTTGGAATCAAGAGGTAAACAACATTTTGATCACGCAACAACTAGACGAATTAGGAATTACAATTGAAAAAGATGAAATATGGAGTCTTTTAATTACAAGTCCTAACATCATAAACAGCGAGCGTTTCCAAGATGAATCTGGTGTATTTGTGGAAGCTAAATTAAAAGAATACATTGATAATTTAGAAGCTACAAAAAAGCTTTCTCAGCAAAATATGGCTGAATACCAAAATTGGTTACAAACTGAGCGTGCTACAGTTACAAATGCGAAAAGAGCTTTATACGAAAACTTGGTAAAAGCAGGTTCAATTGTTACGGTAAAAGAAGGAGAATTAGCGTATAGAGCAGAAAATGACAAAGTAACGTTCAAATATGTACGTGTTCCTTATACATCTATTGCAGACTCGTTAGTGGAAGTAAGAAACAGTGATGTTCAAAACTACATCAACAATCACAAATCTAGTTTCAAAGTAGAAGAATCAAGAAATATTCAATATGTACTTTTCTCAGAAACGCCATCAAAAGCGGATGAAGACTTAGCGAAAAGTGAAATAGAAAAGGTAAAAGAAGCGTTTAAAACTGCAGAAGATCCAAGCGCATATGCAAATATCAATACGGAAACAAACGAGCCAGAAAACTTTATGTATAAAAGCCAATTGCCAAAAGATTTCGCTAATGATCTAATGGCGATGGAAGTTGGTGATGTATACGGATCATACAAAGTAGGTGAAAAATATAAAGTTTCAAGATTGCTAGAAAAATCGCAATTGCCAGATTCTGTAAAAACAAGACACATTCTAATTCGTTTTGCAGGTCCTACAGAACAAGCTGACGAATCATTAAAAACAAAAGCAGCGGCTAAAAAGCAAGCGGACAGTCTTTTGTCAGTTATCAAGAAAAATAAATCTAAATTTGCGGAATTAGCAGAAAAATTCTCTGATGACAAACAATCAGGTGAAAAAGGCGGAGATTTAGATTGGTTCAACACAATCAGCTCAGTGAGATTACCAGCTTCATTAAAAGAATTTATGTACGAAAAAGAACCTGGTGCGATTGAAATCGTAGAATCTCCAGCAGGATTTCACATTATGGAAATAGAAGAGCAAAAAAATAAGCAAGATGTTATAAAGTTAGCTACAATCAACAGAGAAGTAGAAGTAACAGAAGAAACATTAAAAGACTTATTTACTGAATCATCTAAATTCGAATCTGACGCAGGAAAATCAGATACACCTTTTTTAGATCTTGCAAAAGAGAGCAAATACGAAGTGAAAGTTGCTAATAACATCAAACAATTACAAGAAAAATTGCCAGGTCTAGACGATCAACGTTTAGTCATAAAATGGGCATTTAAAGGTGATACCAATGTTGGAGACATTACGCGTATCAACATTCCAGGCGGATCAATCGTTGTACAACTTACAGCAAAAAATCCAGCAGGACTTTCTTCAGTTCCAGAAGCATCTTCACGTGTATTGCCAATCTTACGAAATGAGAAAAAGGCAGCGATGATCAAGGAAAAATATGCTTCAGCTAAGACATTAGCAGAATTGGCTTCAGCTTCAAGCAATGCAGAACAGCAAGCAACTTCATTAACAATGTTAGCACCAGTAGTTCCTGGCGCAGGAGAAGAGCCAAGAGTCGTAGGAACTGCATTTGCATTAGACCAAGGAGCTACTTCTGGTTTAATAGAAGGAAAGTCAGGAGTATATATAATTCAAATTGTTTCTAAAGAAGCAGCTCCAGTAAAAGACACCTACTTAGCTGAAAGTAATGAATTGCGTACGCAAAGAGTTTCAAAAGCATTAAGTTCAGTATCAGATGCGCTAAAAAGTTCATCAGAAATAGAAGATAACAGAGGAGAATTCTACTAATCTTCCTTTACAATACAAGCACAAAAAAAACCTGTGAAATTTACTTCACAGGTTTTTTTTATGTCTACTATTTTACTTCACACATAAAGAGAAGTAAGGTGTTTTTTAGCGCTTAAAATTGCTGCTGATATTTTATAAAGTGTCACTAATTCTTCTTTTTCAACAAAAAAATAATCTCTAGGTTTACTTCATAATTCACAAAAACTTTAAACTATTTAATTATGAAAAAAAAGAATCGTACTTCATTAAAACTTAGTAAAAAAGCAGTTTCAAACCTAACTCCACAAAAAATGGAAACTGTACAAGGAAAAGGAATTTTATCTATTGGGCAGCATTGTACACAATGTTATCGTTGTGATATTGATCGTTGGTCTGCTGGATTGTTCTGCCATTCTAACGGAGCGCATTGCAATAAATAATCGCACGTAAAACTAACAAAGAGCAATATATTGATGTCAAACTATTTGGGTAAATGTGTTGCTCTTTATTAAATTGGTTTTTAAGATCCCAAAACCATCTCATCAAAGGGAATCACGGTAGTATAACCTTTGGCTTCAAAATAGGAAGTTGTATCTTGGTTTCCTGTGGCCAACACAAAATCGCCGCCCCAAGCTCCTAAACTTTTAATTTGACCATAATAATCAGCAAACAAACGCTGTTGTATCGGTGTTTCTCTAATAATAGTTCCGATCAACTGTTCGTGTTCTTTCAAAAGCAATTCAAAATCTACCAAAGAAGTTGTCTTCGCCATTTCCAAACCAATAGTACTAATAACTTTCATTTCATTCGCAATGGCATTTTTTTGCTCGTTGTAGTGTTTTATAGCGCTTCTGCTGTTTTGTTTTTTGTTTAAATGTACAAAGTACAACTGATCGCTAAACGAAGGCGCAAAATCAATTTCTGTTACTTTCGGTTGCTGTTGATGCACCTCGTAGATAATGGGCGAATTGTGTTTCGCGCAAGCAATATCATAGCCACTTCCTTCAAAAGAATTCCATAATAATGTATATGGATTTACGTTTGCCCAAAGTGCAATATTATGAATTAAGGTAGACGAAGAACCCAATCCCCAATCTTGTGGAAAGCCTAGGGTAGTTTGTACCTCAAAACTAGTTTCGCCATTCAAAAAATCAGGATTCAATTGTTTGGCTTCCGATAGAATATCATGCAACGTTTGACTTATAGGATCAAAATATGAACCATTAGTGCCAAAAGCACTCAACTCAAATGAGCGTTGATACCAAATAATATCTCTGCAATCAAAACTCTTCCAAACTAGCTTCGGTGGCTCAATCGGATTCGGTAAATCAATCGGAGTCACGGTCATGGTTTGTCCGTATTTCGTAGGAATGGCTAATGCCTTGGCACCATCGAGTACGACATACTCACCTGAGAGCAGTAATTTTCCGTTGCTGTAGAATTCTTTCATGGAGCATGTTCCGATTTATACGCTGTAAACGCATTCACAACCGCGCTGTGTGTCACGGTTTTATCTTTAAAATAAGTTACAAAATACGCTTTTTCAGCTTCGGTAGCTTCTAATTGATTCAAAATATTGATCAAATGCATTTTCATATGCCCTTTTTGAATTCCTGTCGTCACTAAAGAACGTACCGCAGCAAAATTCTGAGCCAATCCGGCAACCGCAACAATTTGCATCAACTCTTTAGCATTTGGTTTTCCTAACATTTCCAGCGCCAACTTCACTAGCGGATGCAACGAAGTCAAACCGCCAACAGTTCCTAAAGACAGCGGAATTTCAATCCAAAACTTAAAAATACCATCCACAACTTCTGCATGTGTTAGGCTGCTGTAACGACCGTCTTTGGCTGCATACGCGTGAATTCCGGCTTCAATTGCTCTAAAATCGTTTCCAGTAGCCAATACAACAGCATCAATGCCGTTCATAATACCTTTATTGTGCGTCACGGCGCGATACGGTTCTGTTTTGGCAATGGCAATAGCACGAATAAACTTTGCTGCAAACTCGGTAGCATCTATCGATTCATTCTCGGTCAATGCTTCTACAGGACAACTCACTTCGGCTTTTACAATACAATTTGGAACGTAATTGGACAAAATACTCATTACGATTTGAATAGCTTTCTCACTGTCTGAAAAAGCATCAAACGCTGCCGCAGAACTTTCAAAAGTCTTAGCAAACTGCTCCAAACACGAATTGATAAAATTTGCGCCCATAGAATCTACCGTTTCAAACGTGCAGTGCAATTGAAAATAGCCTTCAAGTTCACTGGTTTTATCACGCAATTCAATATTGGTAATTCCGCCACCGCGCTTCTCCATATTTTGCGTAATATGCTTGGTAGCTGCAAACAATTCAGGTTTTATACTGTTAAAATAATTGTGCAACTTTTCACTACAACCGAAATACATAAAATGCACTTGTCCCACTTTTTCGGTGCTCAAAACTGTTGCTTTAAATCCACCGCGATCTAACCAAAACTTAGCAGCTTTACTCGCAGCAGCAACAACAGAACTTTCCTCAATTGTCATCGGAATTGCGAACATTTTATCATTAATCAAAAAATTTGGCGCAATGCCTAACGGGAGATAAAAATTCGTAATTGTATTTTCAATAAACTCGTCGTGTAGTTTTTGTAGTTTCTCGTTTGAATTCCAATACGTTTTCAGCATGGAAATTACAGATTCACTATCGTGAAAATACGTATTTGCAAGCCATTCAATCTTTTCTTCTTTGGAAAATTTAGAAAATCCAGCAATAGGAGCTATCATACAATAGGGTTTTGTGACTGCAAAGATACGCAATGAAATAGTAACAAATTAGTTCAAAAAGCATTAAAAAATGGATAGAAAGTGTCGTTTTTAGTTCAAAATGTCCCTAAAAGTGAAAAATACTATGTAAAATAGAGTAGAAAAATAGCCGAAAATCATCTTTTTTGGCTTCTTATAATTTAAGGTTTGATTTTTGTGGTACTTGCTTGATATTTGTATATTGTCAGCTTTATCATTTAAAATTACTCAAACTTACAAGCATTTAACACGCTTATTAAAAAAAATGCAATGCGAATGAAAATCAAATATATTTTTCTTTTTCTCTTCTTAGGAATTACTACGCTTACCACTGCACAAGAAAAGGAATTTACGTTAGAAGAAATATGGACTGGCGCTTTCAGAACAAGTGGAATGGATGTATTACATTCTATGAAAAATGGCCAGCAATATACAATAATGAACAGAAGAGCAGGTTCAGTAGATAAATATGACTACAAAACGCTTCAAAAAGTAGAAACGATTGTAAAAGCGAGCGATCTTTCAGAAATAAGCTCTTTTTCTTCGTATACATTTAGTGATGATGAAAGCAAACTACTATTAGCAACAGCAGTAGAACCTGTTTTTAGAAGATCGAGACTCGGAATTTACTATGTGTATGACATCGCTTCAAAAAAAGCAATAAAAATTTCAGACAACAAAATACAAGAACCAACCTTTTCTCCAGATGGAAAAAAGGTTGCGTACGTTTATAAAAACAACATCTATGTGAAAGAGTTAGCTTCTGGAGCAGAAAAACAGATCACTACAGATGGTGTGCAAAACAAAATCATCAATGGTGTGACGGATTGGGTGTATGAAGAAGAATTTAGCTTTGTGCGTGCTTTTCAGTGGAATGCTGCCAGCGATCATATTGCGTTCATTCGTTTTGACGAAGCGGATGTGCCTGAATTTTCTATGGATGTGTACGGAAGTAAATTATATCCGCAGCAACATGAATTCAAATATCCAAAAGCAGGAGAAAAAAATGCAGAAGTTTCATTGCACTTATACAATTTGAATGCAGATAAAACGTCAAAAATTAACTTGGGTAACTACACAGATTTTTACATTCCGAGAATCAAATGGACCAATGATCCTGTGGTGTTAAGTGTGCAAGTCATCAACAGACACCAAAACGAGTTGGATTTAATTATGTACAATGCTGCGAGCAATCAAGCAAACATAGTATTGAAAGAAACGGACAAAGCGTATGTAGACATTACAGATAACTTAACGTTCTTAGAAGACAATAGTTTTATTTGGACAAGTGAAAAAGACGGATTCAATCATATCTATCACTACAAAAAAGATGGTTCACTTATGAATCAAGTAACTAAAGGTGCTTGGGAAGTAACAAACTATTATGGATATGATGAAAAATCAGATCGTGTATTCTACCAATCGGTGGAAAATGGTTCCATCAATCGTGATGTGTATGCCGTCAATATCAACGGAAAGAAAAAGAAAAGACTATCTACCAAAGAAGGAACAAACAGCGCAAAATTTAGTGCAGACTTCACGTATTACATCAACACATTTTCAAGTGCCACAACGCCGTCTGAATATTCACTTCACCTAGCGAAAAATGGCAAACTCGTAAAAGAAATAAAAAACAATGCTAGTGTAAAAGAAAAATTGGCAAACTATACAATGTCCAAAAAAGAATTCTTTACACTCACTACAGCAAAAGGGCACAAATTAAATGCTTGGATGATAAAACCAGCAAATTTTGATGCTTCTAAAAAATATCCGGTTTTTATGTACCAATATTCTGGACCAGGTTCACAGCAAGTTGCCAACAGATGGAACAGCGCAAACGATTATTGGTATCAACTATTAGCGCAAAAAGGCATCATTATCGTATGTGTGGACGGACGCGGAACAGGATTTAAAGGTGCGGAATTCAAAAAAGTAACCTACAAAGAATTAGGGAAATACGAAGTAGAAGATCAAATAGATGCAGCAATCGAACTTGGAAAACGTGCGTATGTAGACAAAGATCGTATTGGAATTTGGGGATGGAGTTACGGCGGTTTCATGTCGAGTAACTGTATCTTAAAAGGAAACGACGTATTCAGTATGGCAATTGCGGTAGCACCTGTAACGAGCTGGCGTTTTTACGATACCATTTACACAGAACGCTACATGCAAACACCACAAGAAAACGCAAGCGGATACGATGATAACTCTCCAATCAATCATGTAGACAAGCTAAAAGGTGATTACCTATTAATTCACGGAACAGGCGATGACAATGTGCATGTGCAAAACACCATGCGTATGATTACAGCATTAATCAACGCTAACAAACAATTTGATTGGATGATTTATCCAGATAAAAATCACGGAATTTATGGCGGATACACACGTCAACACCTATTTACCAAAATGACAAAATTTGTCGAAGACACTTTGTTAAAATAAACTAACCTTAATTAGAATTACACTAATCCTAACAATTTAATTATAATGACAAACTCAGTAACACACGCCAAAGAGAAAGAAATCTTTGGACATCCAATTGGACTGTACGTTTTATTCTTTACAGAATTATGGGAACGTTTCTCATACTACGGAATGAGAGCTTTATTAGTATTATACGTAGCAACTTCTGCTACAGCTGTAGATCCTGGTTTGGGCTGGAGCAACGGAGACGCAATATGGCTCTACGGATGGTACACCATGTTAGTATATGTAGCCTCAATTCCTGGTGGATACATTGCCGATAAATTTCTAGGACAGAAAAAAACAGTAATGCTCGGAGGGTTCTTGCTCTGTGCAGGACATTTAGTTTTGGCAATTCCTACGGAATGGGCATTCTTTACTGGTTTGCTACTCATTATTTTGGGTGTTGGAGGATTAAAACCAAACATTTCAACCATGGTTGGAGGTTTATACAAAGAAGGCGACATTCGTCGTGATAGTGGTTTTACCATATTTTATATCGGAATCAACATTGGTGCGTTTTTATCGAGTATTGTTGTTGGATTAGTTGCATATCAATACGGATGGCATTACGGATTCGGTTTGGCCGGAATTGGAATGTTGATCGGACAAGCAGTGTTTATCTACGGACAAAAACACTTAAAGCATGTTGGAAACTTCATTGGCGATAAAAGCTCTGAAGTAGATGCTGCAGTCATGAAAAAACCATTGACGAAAATCGAAAAAGATCGTGTCATTGTATTATTAATATCGTTCTTAATCGTAGTCGTTTTCTGGGGAGCTTTTGAGCAAGCAGGTGGATTAATGAACTTATATACAGATGCAAAAGTAGACAGATCAATTGCAATTGGTTCTTGGACAGAAATCCCAGCAGCCGTATTTCAATCATTAAATGCAGGATACATCATCATTTTTGGAACCGTAATTGGAGGTTTCTGGATATGGTGGAAAAAGCAAGGAAAAGAATCTTCTTCGCTATTCAAAATGGCTATCGGAACCATTATCATGGGATTAGGATATGTATTCATGATGTTTGCTTCTAAAGAGGCAAGTGCGGAAACATTTGGAAAAGCAGCAATGTATTGGATCTTCTTAGCATACCTTTTCCATACGATTGGAGAGTTATGTACATCGCCAGTATCGCTATCATTCATTACCAAATTAGCGCCTGTAAAATATGCATCTATCATGATGGGAATTTACTTTGCAGCCACAGGTTTTGGTAACAAATTGGCAGGAAGCATCGGAGAAGCGGCACAAATAGAAGCGTATTCAGGAAGCATGGTCGCACAAAAAGAACAGATATACAACTTCACAAAGAAGGATACTATCAAAGTCAAGAAATTAGTCAATGGAGAAAAGGAAATTGTCAAAGTATTCGACTATCCAATCAATGAAGACAACAACTTCTCTATCAAAACAAAAGTATATCTAGATGGTGATAATGTGGTGTTTGATGAATATGAAAAAGGGACAAACATTAACAACCTTATTGATCTAAATAAAATTGACACAAAAGATAAAAAGGAAGATGAAATCGCAAAAGCGAAAAAAGAAAAAGAAGAGCAATTAGCGCAATTAAAAGCATATCTTACAGAAAACAATGCTACTCAAGAAACACCATTGCATGCTAAACTAGCTTTCGAAAAAGACAAAGACAAAGCGCAAATTGTTGAAAATAAAGGTGACGGGAAAGACTACGGTGTTTCATTTGTCATTGAAGAAGAACAAAGCAAACAAGAATACAAAATCTTCTCATTCTTGGTGATCTTTACCGTTGCATTCGGATTGTTGTTAATCTTATTCTTGAAGAAATTGAAGAAATTAACGCATGGAGCAGAAGACAATGAAGGTGTAGACTTCGGAGAAAACGAAGGATTCGAATTGGCAGATCCAGAAATTAATGACTAATCTTTTCACCTAAATTGTTACAACATGAAGACATCAACTGATAACTTTTTTGATACAAAAGTAATGGGACATCCAGCAGGATTGTTCGTACTATTTTTTACTGAAATGTGGGAGCGTTTCTCCTATTATGGAATGAGAGTATTACTCGTGTTCTTTTTCACCGCTTCCTTATTAGACCAAGGTTGGGGATGGCCTAAAGAACATGCATTAGCCATTTTTGGCACGTATGCCTCTTTGGTATACTTATCCACGATGGTTGGAGGATATTTTGCAGACAAAGTCATAGGATTTCGCTGGGCAGTCGTTATTGGAGCATTGCTCATGACACTAGGTCATGGTGCGATGGCGCTAGAAACTCCATTTTTCATCTATTTAGGACTTACCTTATTAGTATTTGGAAGTGGATTTTTTAAACCGAATATGACTTCTATCATTTCTGAAATGTACAAAGACCGACCAGAAAAGAAAGATGGTGCATATACCATTTTTTACATGGGTGTAAATGCAGGTGCATTCTTAGGAATCATGATCTGTGGATACTTAGGTGAAAAAATTGGCTGGAGTTACGGTTTTGGAGTTGCAGGAATCTTCATGCTCTTCGGGCTATTACAATTCTGGTTTTCACAAAATATCTTTGGCGATATTGGACTCAAACCAAAAAAAGAAGATAAAGATGATGTTGATAAATATTCTGAAGAAAACGGAGGGCCAAAAAATCCGTTTACAGTAGTACAACAAGTAATTATTGGAATCTGTGTTGTATTAGGATTGACATGGATTCTGAATGAACCTATCTCAAAAATTACGGAAGGCGAATACAATATATATAACTTTGATCTCTTTGGATTA
Organism: uncultured Kordia sp.; assembly: GCA_964535135.1. GTDB lineage: Bacteria > Bacteroidota > Bacteroidia > Flavobacteriales > Flavobacteriaceae > Kordia. Next base: position 8,896 of record CAZHSA010000014.1, on the reverse strand, counting down.
GACGGGAACAATTTCATCATCATTCTCGCATTATTGCTATTCATTGTATTACTCATCATACGAATTCCAAAATACATTCCAATTGTAAGAGATCGAATGTTGGCAATTGTATTCTTTGCATTCATTACGATGTTTTTCTGGGCGTTATTTGAACAAGCGCCAGGATCTTTAAACTTATATGCTAGAGATTATACACAACGTGTTTTAGAAGGTATCTCTGGAGACATCTTTAAAGTGGTCGATGCATTAATCACCATTGTTCCTTTAGGAATCATTACCTATGTTCTAATCCAACTATTCAAAAAAACATTCAAAAAATATGCGCTAGCAAACATCATTCTGGCATTCAGTTTTGTCATTATTTGGGGATTAGCCGTAATGAAAGTGTATAATGATTACAAATCAGCTTCATACAAAGTTGAATATGTTGATAATAACGGTAACACCAAAACAGAAAAAATTGTAACCTATACAGAGTTCAAAGAAGGTGAACAAATGCCAATTTTAGATAATGAAGCCGTTTCTATCTATGATCCTACAGCTAAAGAAAATGCAAAAAATAAGGTCAAAGGGAATTATGTATTCAATGAAAAGGACAAAGAACAAGGAGAAGTATTTCAAGCAAAAATTACAGAACTCTTTGAAAGAGACAAAATAGGCGCAGGTATCAAAAACACCTTTGGCGTATTTTCGTTTACCAATCCTTTAGGAAAAACAATCACAAAAGAAGTAAAGCTCTCAGGAGATCAAAAAGAACTAAAAGTTGGAGACGCAAAACAACTATTCATAACACATGATGTTAAGTTTGACAATCAAGGCAAAAACAAAGCTACAGCAACCGTAAAAGCAAAAGAAAGTGCGGTGGAAATTGGCGCGACTTGGTTCAACATATTAAACTCACTTTTCATTATCGCGTTAGCACCACTATTCTCAAGATGGTGGGAAAGCAAATACAATCCAACCGCAAACGGGAAATATGCCATCGGAATGGCGTTACTCGGTTTAGGAATGTTGGTTGTTGCTTTAGGTTCAGCAGGAATCGAACCAGGACAAGATTCAGCAAGTACCAGTATGTTTATCTTAGTATTTGTCTATCTTTTCCACACCATGGGAGAACTCTGTGTCTCACCAGTAGCACTATCGTACGTAAGTAAATTAGTGCCCGGTAGAATGATTGCCATGATGTTCGGGCTATGGTATATTGCCGTAGCAATCGGAATGAAAATGGCAGGAATCTTTGGAGAAATGTCAGAAGGCATTGCAAAAGAGAAAGGTGTAAGTACATTTTTCTGGTATCTAACAGGAGTTGCTGTAATTCTAAGTGTATTGGCTTGGGTTACAACACCAATTGTAAAGAAATTAATGCACGGCGTTAAATAACCTGCAAAGACATAAAAATCATAAAAAGCGTTTTCTTTTGAAAGCGCTTTTTTAATATCTCAAAAGCAAATTGTAACTTGTGTGCGTAAACTAGGCATGGAGTTTGCGACAGAGACTATATAAAAAGACAAAAACATGAAAAAAATCATTTTTCTTATAGCTATATTTCTAGGAAGTATTACGACTATTCAAGCACAGAAAATCAATTGGGTTTCTATAGAAGAAGCACAGGAACTCATGAAAAAGGAACCGAGAAAAGTCATTATGGATGTATACACGACTTGGTGCGGACCTTGTAAAATGCTAGACAAAAATACGTTTGGAAATGCTGATGTTGCCAAATATATCAATGAAAACTACTACGCTATCAAATTCAATGCAGAAGGCGATTCGAGTGTAACATTTGAAGGAAATACATTTACAAATCCAAATTATGATCCTGCCAAAAAGAAGCGTAGAAATGCACAGCATCAATTTGCTAGATACTTAAGCGTACGCGCGTATCCAACTATGGTATTCTTTGATGAAAATTTCAAACTCATTGCGCCAATTTCAGGATACTTATTGCCAAAACAAATTGAAATCTATTTGAAACTGTTCAAAACGGACAAATACAAAGAAGTTGTCAGCAAAGAAGATTGGGAAAAATACCAAAAAGAATTCGTGAACGAGTTTAAAAGCTAATCTTACTTCGTAAAAGAAATAGTAAAAAATCCCTTTTCACCAGTATAGTGAAAAGGGATTTTTCTTTTTTGAGCTGCTACTTTCCAACGTGCTACATAACTACGATAATTACTGCCATCGGCAATGATACATTGTGGATGCAATGTATCCATCAAACGATTCAAGTTGACTTTTGGCGAATTGCTCAACAAAACATACTTCGGTTGCAAAGCAGGAACTTTATAGATGCCCAAACTATCAATTCGCAACAAAACAGTATCATCTAACGCGTACACGTTTTGCAAAGGATTTTGTGTTATTTCTGTTATAAAATCTTGCTGTTGCTGATTTTTAATCGTGTAATTTTTCGCTGCAGCGGAACTGTCTAAGTCATGAAACAACTGTAAATGTGTTCCTCGTTTTTTGGCTAAAATTGTCGCTTTCGATTGATGCAAAATGGCAAAAGAACTTTCTGTAGGGAAATGTTGAAAACGATCAAAAAACCAACATCCTTGACACACCAAAACACTACACAACGCGATCTTTACATGTTTTCTTTTGGGAAGATGGAAATACTGCGCAAATGCAATTAAAACAATATAACAACCAATCATTTGCAAAAAGCGCATCGGAATGTTTGTCAATACAAACTGCTCGTGAGAAGCAATCCAAGAAACAAAGGCATTCATATATTGAATAATTTCACTGTAGAAACTGCTTAAAAATTCAGGCAACACTTGAAAATAGGCGAGAATGATCACCAAAATCCCAACTGCTAAAATAATTCCCAACACGGGAACAATTGTCAAATTCGCCACAAAAAACAATCCAGGAAACTGATGAAAATAATACAAACTCAATGGCAAAACTCCTAACTGAGCAGACAAACTTACCGTGAGCAATCCCCAAAAAGATGTCCCCAAAAAAGATCTTGGATTCCAAAGTTTCTTCCACAAAGGTTGCAAACAAACAATCGCAAAAACGGCAGCATAACTCAACTGAAAACCAACATCAAACAAAAAATGAGGTTTGCACAACAATAAGAAAAACATGGAAACGGTTAAGACTTGTAAAGTATTTGTTTGCCTACGAAAATGTGTGGCAACTACAATTGCGGTAAACATAGTCACAGCGCGAACAACGGAAGCAGACAGTCCGGAAATAAACGCAAAACTCCACAAAATGCTTAAAATAAGCACTAATTTCAACGGTTTTCCATACCGAAAACGATCCAATGGTTTGAAGATGAACTGCAATAAAAACAACAAAATTCCAACATGCAATCCTGAAATTGCCAGAATGTGAATGGCGCCTGCATTGGCATAATTGGTTTGCAACTCTTTCGAAATCTGTTGGCGTTGTCCTAACAATAAAGCTTCAATCACGGCGAGTTCATCGGCTTTAAAATCGGACTCTAGCAACCGTTGATGAATGGTGTTTCGAAGTGTCGCGGCATGTCCATACAAGGTTTTTTGAACTTGTGCGGCAAGCAGAAATTCGTCCGTTTTCAAATACAACTGCTCATACATGTACCGATCTTTCAAATATGTTTTATAATCAAAAGAAGTCGGATTCAATGCTGATTTTACTGGAATAAGTTGCTTTTCAGTATACAAAATGGCGTCAACAGGCAACGTTTGTAAAGTGCTATCCTTCCGAATGTGAATCATGAGTTTTCCAGAAGCTGTCGAATCATTTACTTGTAACACTTCTCCAACATAGCGATCGTAATATGTGTTGGATTTCAAAACTTCATGAATGCGAAATTGAATATTTTCAACATTGGCTACATAACTATAATGTGAAGCGTGATTTTTCTCTTCATGAAAATTTTCGATCACCATTCCCAAACTCATCATGGTTGCCAAAGCGACAATTCCGAAACCGACGTTTTGTATAAATTGCTTTCGGGCAATCCAAAAAACTACACATAAAACACAAAACAATCCACCAAAAATATAACAACTAGTGGTCCAAGAAATCGTGTAATAATAAGCAATTAAAATGCCCAAAATTAAAGAAAATGTCAATTTGGTCACGATAAAATGGAGCCACTTCATTGTCTATAAATAATTAAAATCAATTCAAAATAGACAAAAAAGAGTCAGCCTCGTCAAATAAATTGACAAGCGTTGAGTTGAGTTTGTAAGCGTAGTAGAAATTAAATAAAACGGTCAATCGGGCTTAAAAAACTAAGACCCAACACCCAATAAATAACCCATCAAAGAATCCTTCTCGCTTCTGTAAATGCATTTTTCCAATAGCGCTCGCTCAAAGAAGAAACTAATACGCCTTTTGAAGTGGTGGAATGAATAAACCTAATATCGCCACTTTCGTGGGAAACGACTAAACCAACATGATTGATTCGTTTTCGATTCTTGTTGGTTTGAAAAAATAGTAAATCTCCCTTTTTTACGGTATTTACTTGAATACGTTTTCCTTTGGTTGCTTGCTGATACGAAACTCTTGGCAATGCTACTTGATGTTTTCCAAAAGCGATATACGTCAATCCAGAACAATCCATTCCTTTACGATCGCTGCCGCCAAACTTATATCGTGTTCCTTTGTACGCCATGGCAGTTTCTACAATGGCATTGGCTTTATTGAACGTTTTTTTTGTGCTTTTTTTCTTAGTTGAAGTTTTTACGACTGTGGTCGATTTAGTACTTTTTCGAGAAGAGGAAACTTTTTTAGAAGATCCACAAGAAACTACAAAAACAGCAAGGGAAAGTAAAAGGAGTTTTCGAATCATAAAGAAGGATTTCTGCTAAAATAACAAAATCCAATTATTTATATGGGAAGCATCTTAAAAAAGTGAGCATTACTTCTGTATCGCTCCACAAATCAACTTCGCAGCATTCCTGCTTGCGCCTTTTCCACCGAGTTTTTGTTCTAAGTCGTAATAATCTTCAAAAAGTTGGCTGCGTTCGGTATCGTTTAAAATACGTGTCAGTTCTTTTTTGACATTTTCAGTAGTGAAGTCATTTTGAATCAATTCTTTCACAACTTCTCTATCCATAATCAAATTCACCAAAGAAATATACTCCAAGGTAATAATACGTTTAGCAATTTGATAGGAAATATTACTGGCTTTATAACACACTACTTGCGGTACTTTATACAAAGCGGTTTCTAAAGTTGCGGTTCCAGAAGTGACCAAAGCTGCATTGGCAACACTCAGTAAATCATACGTTTTGTTATCTATAAAATGAACACTTTTCTCTTGAATGAACTGATCATAAAACGATTTTTCCTGACTCGGCGCGCCAGCAATGACAAACTGATATTCTGAAAAATCATCTACGACGGAAAGCATCACGGAGAGCATTTTGGTAATTTCTTGTTTTCTGCTTCCAGGTAACAACGCAATAATTGGTCGCTCATCTAATTGATGTTCCTTACGAAATATTGCGCCATCTACAGGTTTTCTGTCCGCAATAGCATCTAACAATGGATGACCTACAAAATGTACATCGTAGTCATATTTTTTATAAAAATCTTTCTCAAAAGGAAGAATGACAAACATGGCATCAACATCGCGCTTAATTTTTTGCACTCTGCTCGCTCTACTTGCCCAAACTTGTGGAGAAATATAATAATTGGTGCGGAAACCTTCAGCTTTCGCCCATTTGGCTACACGCAAATTAAATCCTGAATTATCAATAAAAATCACGACATCAGGTTGAAACTCGGCAATATCTTTCTTGCAAAAAGAAATCATGCCTAAAATTTTGCGCAGATTCATAATAATTTCGATGAATCCCATAAAAGCACGTTCCTTATAATGCATAACCAAAGTACCACCAACTGCTTGCATTAAATCGCCGCCCCAAAACCGAAAATCGGCTGTAGGATCTTCCTTTGCAATGGCTTTCATTAAGTTAGAACCATGCAAATCGCCCGACGCTTCTCCTGCAACAATATAGTACTTCATCTGTATAAAATTATCCGAATACTTTATGAATAAGTACCGCGACACCAACTAAAATGGTAACAATTAAAACACCTTTGGCGTGCGCCTCTTTATTAAAATGTAAAAAACCGAAAAAAGAAGCAAAATTCAACGCAGTTCCAAAAACAATTACGGAGCCAATTTCGCTTCCATCCGTGGCAAAATCCCAAACAGCACCCAAAGAAGCATTTCGTTGGTATGCGACAAGCATTAAATACAAAAATGTTCCTAAAATTGTGGTGCACAAACCTGTGATAGCACCAATGATAACTTCTTTTTTATTTTTCATTGAATCCTAAACTATTAAGTTTTTGTATTGCGTGATGCGCTGTCAAATCAAACTTTACAGGAACTATAGACACATATCCGTTTGCCAATGCCCATTCGTCTGTATCTTCGCCTTTATCTTGATTGACAAAATTTCCTGAAAGCCAATAATATTGTTTTCCATACGGATTGGTTCGTTTGTCAAAATCTGCAGACCAATAGGCTTTGGCTTGTCTGCAAACGCGAATGCCTTTGATTTCTTTTTCTTTTAATTTTGGAATATTCACATTCAACACAACACCTTCTGGCAAACCATTTTCCAGTACTTTTTGTGTAATTTTCTTTACATAATTTTTAGTGGCATCAAAATTTGCTTCCCAATCGTAATCTAACAATGAAAAGCCAATGGCAGGAATTCCTTCTACGCCAGCTTCAACCGCAGCACTCATCGTTCCTGAATAAATAACATTGATCGAAGAATTTGCTCCGTGATTGATTCCAGAAACACAAATGGCAGGTTTCTTATTCAAAATTTCGTTCACGGCAAGTTTTACACAATCCACAGGTGTTCCTGAACTTGAATATTCAATCTGCGGGCCATCATCAATAGTAATGGCGCTGCAATTAATAGTAGAGTTTACCGTAATTGCATGTCCCATACCGCTTTGTGGGCTGTCTGGAGCTACTACAATTACATCACCTAATTCGTTCATGACATCAATCAACGCACGCAATCCTGGTGCTGTAATTCCGTCATCGTTTGTCACTAAAATCAAAGGTTTTTCTTCCATAAAAAAAGGACTTCATTTTAAGTTGCTAAAGTACACAATTTACAGTTTACTTGCATCAATAATTGGGTTTAACAAAAAATTAGTACGATTGTTAAAAAATGGCATAATTTTTTCTTTATTTTAGTAAAAAATTAAAGGTAATAGCGAAAAAGCTATCGTGGCGTTCATATTGAGAATCAGATGAATGCTAATTTATGAAAATGAAAAAAATAAATGTGTGAAAATTAAAGCTTTTATGAGAAGGAACAAAATATACTTAGTGGCACTATTAGTCTTTGCAATGGTGTCTTGCAGTTTTGCAAAAAAATCCTTTGAAGATCCAGGAAAAGATAAAACCCTAGTTGATTTGATATCGTATGTGTTGGGAAGATGGCACTTTAATCCACAAGAGATTAATGACAGCTTTTCGGAAAACGTATACAACGATTTTATTAGCGCAGTGGATCCGATGAAACGTTATTTTTTAGCATCTGACATTAAAGAATTCAGTGAATATAAAGATAAAATTGATGATGAAATCAAAGAACCAGGCGTAAAATTCTTCAGCTTGGTATACGATCGTTTGATGAAGCGTATGGCAGAATCGAAGGCATTTCAAGAGAAACTCTTAGAAAAACCTTTCAACTTCACAACGAATGAAACAATTGACAGAGATTATGAAAAATTAGATTTCGCAAAAAGTGTCAAAGACTTAAAAGAGCGTTGGCGAAAAGAATTAAAATTTTCTACGCTTGCCAACTACGACATCAAACTTGAAGTTGAAAAAAAGAAGAAAGAAGAAGATGCTTCACATGAAATCAAAGATTTTGAAACCTTAGAAAAGGAAGCACGCGAATCTACCGCAAAAACCTATGTTGAGTTTTTTGACTTGATGGACGATTTGGAACGAAAAGATTGGTTTAGCATTTACATTAATGCAATTGTAGAAGAATTTGATCCGCATACATCATACCTCGCGCCACAAGACAAAGATCGTTTTGACATGAACATGTCGGGAACGTTAGAAGGAATTGGAGCACGTTTGCAAAAACGTACAGAAGGTGCTAAAATCTTTGAAGTAATTTCTGGTGGACCAGCTTGGAGAAGTAAAAAAATTGAAGCAGGAGACGTCATTCTGAAAGTTGCTCAAGAAAATGAAGATCCAGTTGATATTGTGGGAATGCGTTTGGATGATGCTGTAAAACTTATCAAAGGACCAAAAGGGACGAAAGTTAGTTTAACAGTAAAAAAAGTAGACGGTTCTATTGAAATTATTACGATCAAAAGAGATTTGGTAGAAATTGAAGAAACCTATGCAAAATCAGCTGTAGTGAAAAAAGGACAGCGTACATTCGGAATCATCAATTTGCCTAAATTTTATGTAGATTTTGAAGATTACAACAAACGAAATGCCGCAAGCGACGTAAAAAGAGAAATTGAGCGTTTGAAAGCGCAAGGCATGGAAGGTTTGGTATTAGACCTTAGAAATAATGGTGGTGGATCGTTGAAAACTGTGGTAGATATGGCAGGATTTTTCATTAAAGATGGTCCTATTGTACAAGTAAAAAGTTCCATAGATGCTAAGGAAGTACTTAAAGATGAAGACAGTCGTATTCAATGGGACGGACCTTTGGTGATCTTGGTAAACGAACTATCTGCTTCAGCTTCTGAAATATTAGCGGCAGCGTTGCAAGATTATAAAAGAGCCATTGTCATTGGAAGCAAACAAACTTATGGAAAAGGAACTGTACAAAACGTGGTTGACTTAAACAGATTTGTTAGAGGAAGTGGCGACAATGTTGGCGCTTTAAAATTGACAACTCAAAAATTCTATAGAATCAACGGCGGATCTACACAATTGGAA
>CAZHSA010000013.1:0-26677 GCA_964535135.1 uncultured Kordia sp. | reverse complement strand
TCGGCAGACTCGCCACTCATCTTACAAAACGTATTAGCGCATCCAGGGAACTTTTTAAACTTTAGCACGTTCCAAATACAAGGACAAATACCAAACGACAACTAAAAAAGATATGAAAGCAAAAATAACAAGCTTACTACTATTACTTTTTACAGTATGCGCTGTAGAAGCGCAGACATTTACTTTTGATGGATTAAACTATCAAGTAACTACTCCTAATGAAGTACAACTTACTGGTGGAAATCCAGCGACTACGGATTTAGTGATTCCAGAGATAGTAAATGATGGTGTCAACGACTTTACTGTAACCAGTGTTGGGAATCAAGCTTTTAGACAATCAGGATTAACTTCTGTTGATTTTCCAACAACCATCACGACGATAGGGGAACAGGCTTTTCAACAAAATCAGATAACGAATCTTGTTTTACCACAAAACCTTATGAGTTTAGGACTTCAGTCATTTCAAGGAAATGGATTAGTTACTGTAACGTTTCCAGTTGGTTTGCCTGCCATTGGTGAGGCTTCTTTTTCGGGAAACCAAATAGCTACGTTAAACATACCTGCGAGTGTAATTACGATAGAAGCTGTTGCTTTTCGAAACAATCCATTAACAAGTCTCACGCTATCTGAAGGTTTAGCAACCATAGGTAATGAAGCCTTTAGAATAAATCAGCTTACAAACCTTACGCTGCCTTCAACAGTCACGAGTGTGGGCTCTAGAGCTTTTGAAACGAATAATTTATCTACGATAAACTCACAAGCCACAACACCACCTACCATAACCACAGGTACGAATGATAGCTTTGGAAATAGAGGTGCTATCGATTTAACCATTCCGCCAGCAAGTGAAACAGCGTATGCAACCGCTACTTGGACAGGATTTCGGTCTGTAAATGGCGTTGTAGATTTTCAAGTGGGTACTACGTTTACAGAAAACAATCTGAATTATATAGTTACCTCACGAACACCTAATGAAGTAGAAATTACAGGAGGAACACCTGCTACAAATTTCGTAATACCAGCAAACGTAACAAATGGAGGTTCAACATTTTCCGTCACAAGTGTAGGAGTTGATGCCTTTGAAAATAAACAATTAACAGCTGTTACCATACCAGCTACCATTACAACTATTAAAGAAGATGCATTCCGAAGCAATCAACTCGTAAGTCTTACTGTACCTGAGGGACTTATAAGTATTGGAGATCGTGCTTTTCTGAACAATCAAATAGCAAACCTCAATCTACCAGAGAGTCTTACAAACATTGGAGATCTTGCTTTTCTAAATAATTTAATAACAAATCTTACATTACCATCAAACATTACAACTATAGGTGAACGTGCTTTTGAAAATAACTCTTTAACAGCAATAAATTCCTTAGCAACCACACCGCCTAGCATAACCACAGGAACGAATGATACTTTTGGGAATAGAAGTACTATTGATTTAACTATTCCGCCAGGAAGTGAAACAGCGTATGAAACAGCTACTTGGACAGATTTCCGTTCTGTAAACGGCGTTGTAAATTTTCAAGTAGGTTTTACGTTTACAGATAACAATCTAGATTATACAGTAACTTCGTTAACACCTAATGAAGTGCAAATCACAGGAGGAATACCCGCTACTACAGATTTAGTAATTCCTGAAGATGTAACAAATAATAGCACAACATTTACAGTAACTAGTGTAGGAGTTGCTGCTTTTCGTGATGATCAAATTACAAGTGTTACCATACCAGCAAGTATCACAAGTATAGGAAATAACGCCTTTTTGGACACAGCACTGACTGCTGTAATTTCAAACAATCCAACTGCACCCACACTTGGTGGAAATGTATTTACTGGCACGCCTAATAATATATCGCTGACCATTCCATCAGGAAGTGAAGCTTCATACGATGCGGCAGGTTGGAATGCTAGTTTCTTTTCAGTGAATGGTATTCCTGTAGTGGGAGCAGAATTTGATGATAATGGTTTCACATATAGAGTTTCAGGTGCAACTCCAAATACACTCAATTTGAGAAGTGGAGACAATGCTACAGGCGATATTACAATCTCAGAAACCGTAACCTTTGAGGGAATCACTTTTAATGTTACTGAAATTAGTGCAGAAGCGTTTCGTGATGATCAAATCACAAGTGTCACCATACCAGTAAGTGTAACAACAATAGGAAATAATGCTTTCAGAAGTACGGCATTGACTACTGTAATTTCAAATAATCCAACAGCACCCATACTTGGAAACAATGTGTTTGTAAGTACACCTTCTACGAAAACACTGACCATTCCAGGTGGAAGTGAAGCTTCGTATGATGCCGCAGGTTGGAATACTAATTTCTTTTCAGTGAATGGTATTCCTGTTATCGGAAGGGAATTTAATGATAACGGATTCACATATAGAATAATTACTGCAAGTCCAAATGAACTTTCACTGAGAAGTGGAAACAATGCGACAGGCGATATTACAATCCCAGAAACCGTAACCTTTGAAGGAATCACTTTTAATGTTACTGAAATTAATGGAGATGCGTTTCGTGATAACCAAATAACAAGTGTTACCATACCAACAAGTGTAGCAACAATAGGAAGCAATGCTTTCAATGGTACCGCATTGACTGTTGTAATTTCAAACAATCCTTCAGCACCAGCACTTGGAAATAGTGCGTTTGCAAATACACCTTCTGCTATAGCGCTGACCATTCCAAGTGGAAGTGAAGCTTCGTACGATGCGGCAGGTTGGACGTCTAATTTCTTATCAGTGAATGGTATTCCTGTAGTGGATGCAAGATTTAATGACAATGGTTTTACCTATATAGTCACAGGCGCAACTCCAAATACACTCAATTTGAGAAGTGGAAACAATGCGACAGGTGATATTACAATTCCAGAAACCGTTACCATTGATGGAATCAGTTTTAGTGTTATTACAATTAATGGAGATGCGTTTCGTGATGATCAGATAACTAGTGTTATCATACCAGCAAGTGTCGTGTCAATTGGTGGTAATGCCTTCAGAGACACAACATTGACTGCTGTAATTTCAAACAATCCCACAGCACCTGTACTTGGAAGTAATGTGTTTCTAAATACACCTTCCAATATAGCATTAACCATTCCAAGCGGAAGTGAAGCTTCGTATGATGCAGCAGGTTGGACTGCTAATTTCTTTTCAGTGAATGGAATACCAGTATTGAATTCAACATTTATTTTTGATGGACTTACCTATATCATCACAGGAGTAAATCCTAATACAGTAGCCGTATTAAATGACAATGACATCGCTGGTGATATTACAATCCCAGAAACTGTTACCCTTGATGGAATTACATTTAGTGTTACAGCAATTAATGCAAATGCTTTTAGAGATAATAGCGCATTAACAAGTATCAGTATTCCTTCGAGTGTCGAAACTATTGGAAGTAGAGCTTTTTTTAATTCAACATTAATCTCTGTAACATCTAATAATTCAACCGCACCAACTTTGGGAACTGATGTGTTTGAAAATACACCTTCCAATATAGCGCTGACCATTCCAGGTGGAAGTGAAGCTTCCTATGATGCGGCAGGTTGGAATTCTAATTTCTTTTCAGTGAATGGAATACCTATAGTAAATTCAATATTTGTTTTTGATGGACTTACTTATAGAGTCACAGGAGCAAATCCTAATACAGTAGCCGTATTAAATGATAATGATATTGCTGGTAATGATATCGTAGGTGATGTTATAATCCCAGAAACCGTTACTATTGATGGAATTACGTTAAATGTTACATCAATTAATGCAAATGCCTTTAGAGATAATAGCACATTAACAAGTATCAGTATTCCTTCGGGTGTGGTAACTATTGGCGATAGAGCTTTTTTTAATTCGACATTGACCTCTGTAACCTCTAATAATCCTACCGCACCAACTTTAGGAACCGATGTGTTTGAATCAACAGTTTTTGAAAAAGATTTGATTATTCCTAATGGAAGTGAAGCTTCTTATACTACTGCTGGTTGGACTTCTAATTTCTTTACTGTAAATGGAAACCCTGTAATCGGAACTGTATTTCAAGTGGCTGAATTTAGGTATCGTGTCACTTCAGCAAATCCGAATACATTAGAATTGATTACGAACGTAAGTGCCACTGGAGACATTACAATCCCAGAAACTATTACTTTCATTAATATTACATTTACTGTAAGTGCTATTGCTGATAATGTTTTTAGAGACAACACCACAATTACTTCAGTAACAGTGAACAATCCTGTTGCTCCAACGTTAGGAACTGATACTTTTACAGGAATTCCTGCAAATATTCAACTTACAGTACCTACAGGAAGTGAAGATTCATACATTGCTGCTGGTTGGGACGTTGACTTTGCAACTATTAATGGTATTCCAAATATTGGATACCGATTTGATGTCAATGGACTCACCTATAGAATTACAGGTAACAATCCAAATACCGTAAGTGTTAACAATGGAAATAATGCTTCAGGAGCTGTTACAATTCCTGAAACTGTAAGTTTTCTTGGGAATACATTAACTGTAACAAACATAGGTTTCAATGCTTTTAGAGATGATCCGCTTACCGCAGTTACTATACCTGAAACCATAACGGTTATTGATGAAGGAGCATTTCAAGCATCAGGACTTACAGATATAGTGATCCCAGATAGTGTAGTGGATATAGGTAAAAGAGCCTTTGCCGCGCTTCCAAATTTAACAACAGTTACCTTAGGAAGAAATGTAACCTTATTAAGATTTAGAAGTTTTGATAGCCCAGCCATTACAACTGTTACATATTTAAGTTCAAACCCAGATGGAATTTCGTCTGGAGCACTGAAATTTGGAAACAGAGATGCGTCTATAGACCTCTTCATTCCTTTAGGAACTACACAAATTTATTTAGATAGAGGCTGGACAGACTTTAATTCCATGACAGAAATTCAAGTGGATATTACCTTGGCAGCAAAAGTATTTTTACAAGGAGCAGCACTAAATCCCAATACAGGAGAAGAAAACCTAATGCGAGACGATTTGCGCGCAGCAGGTATAATTCCTACCACTTCTCCTTTTGGTGATGGTGTTACTACGACGGCTTCAGTATTCAATATCACAGGTGAAAATGCCATTGTAGATTGGGTTTTTATAGAAATTAGAGATGCTTCCAATAGTTCATTAGTGATCGAAGAAACATCCGCATTATTGCAACGTGATGGTGATGTTGTAGACGAAAGTGGCGTATCTATTTTAAAATTTTCATTGCCAGGCGACAATTATTTTGTTGCTGTAAAACATAGAAATCACTTAGGAATCATGACGGCAACTCCTGTAGCTTTATTAGGAAGTCGCGTAGATGTTGACTTTACAGATGCAACTAATCCAATTACCTTCGGAAGCAATGCTCAAACCGACGCAGGAATGCCAGCAAATACCGTAGGAATGTGGGCAGGCAATGTAAATGGTGACAATATAGTGCAATACTTAGGAGGAACGCCTGATACGACTGCTATTTTATCAGCAGCGTTAAACGATCCAGGAAACTTTCTAAACTTTTCCACCTTTATCATCAACGGCTACAATGACAATGATGTAGATATGAGTGGTACCACACAATACGAAGGTGGAGTTGCTGACTCGCCACTCATTTTGCAAAATGTATTAGCGCATCCAGGGAACTTTTTAAACTTTAGTACGTTTCAAATCATTGAACAATTACCGTAATAAGATGTTTAAAATGTTAAAAAAGAGGTGTTTGTAAAAAGTGACACCCTTTTGATACCCTACAAAATTTGTAACAAAACCGACATAAAATGTACTTTGTTTTGTGAAAAAAAATAAGCATAAAGGAGTTTGATTTCAATTATGTTTCACAAGTTTTTTTGATCAAAATTTATCAGAACAATTACCAGAAAACCAAAATGTCATTACAACGAAACTATTTTTTCCTTTTTAGAGGTGTTTTTTCCCTTTCGGGAATATTTATGCAGCGTAAACACACGATATATATGACATTAGCCAAATAAATTATGAACACTGAAACTAAGTTTCAAAACACTTGAACAATTACCAGAAAACTAAATACGAATACTAAATATTAACATACTAAATATTAACATGATGAACAAAATTACTTTTACAACCAATCTATTCATGGCAATTTACTGCCTATTCACAGTACAAATGAATGCCCAAGATGGCTATACGTACACACTAATTGACAATGGAAATTACAGTTTCTCTGTTGGCGCAGTACCGAACGCAAGTACATCCAACTTTGCAACATCTGTACAGAGTTACGGATTCACCATTATTGTGCCTGACGGAGTTACCGCAACGGTAACCTCTTCTCTTGGAGGAGCTGCAAGTGCTACGTTCTTCGACGGAACCAATGTAGCACAACCAACACTTGACGGATACTTAATCACAGAAACCTTAGGAAGTCCAGGTTCATTACCAGCACCTTCTGCAGGAACAACAACGCCAATAGTAACCTTTCAAGTAAACGGCGCGCCAACAAGCGGAATATTAGAAATATTAGCCAACAATTCTGCATTGGCAACAACAGTAACACCTCTAAAAAGTTTCATGCAAGCAGATATGGTTGACAACGGAACCGCAGAATTTGTCAATGTAGTAGACCCAAATGCTTCTGGATTATCTGGAACGCCTTCATTTGATTTTTCTACCCTTTCGGTAGAAGACACAATACTAGAAAACCTTTCGGTTTATCCAAATCCTGCTGTGACTATAGTAAACATTAAAAGCCCTGAAACACGTATTGAACGTGTTGAAATATACAATGTAAACGGACAAATGGTAAAAACGCAAAACACACGCTTAGAAACGATAGATGTTAACAACCTACAAAGCGGAATGTACCTCATGAAACTTTACAGTGAAGAAGCAAGTAAAACCGTCAAATTAATAAAAAAATAATGGTACAACCCCAAATTGTAACCATTGCATGTAATGATAATGAAATACAGTAACTTTTATGTTCCAAATTAGGATAAATATCAATTTTTTGATAGCTTAACTCATATATAGAAGTTTACTTTTTATGGTAAAAATGAAAATTATTATTGCATAGTAACCTACGCTATGGCTTAGTATAAAATAGCATAAAATATACAGATGATTCCTAAAATACAATACACAAAAAGCGGAAATCTAAGCATTGCCTACCAAGTTTTTGGTTCTGGACCAATAGATTTGGTGTACATTCCAGGTTGGATTTCCAACATTGATTGGATGTGGGCGTGCCCAGAATTGGTAGACTTTTTTCAGGAACTTGGAAAAGTAGTACGTATCATTCTCTTTGATAAAAGAGGAACAGGCTTATCCGATCGTATTGTGGAATTATCTACGTTAGAAGAACGTATGGAAGACATCAAAGCCGTCATGGACGCCACGAATTCCAAAAAAGCCATTCTATTTGGACATTCGGAAGGCGGAAGTGTTTCGGCTTTATTCAGTGCAACCTATCCAAATCGTGTACTTGCATTGATGACGTTTGGAATTTTTGCAAAGCGACGCTATTCAGAAGACTATCCGTGGGCACCAACTGACGAAGAACGACAAAAGGTGTACGATATGATAGAAAATGATTGGGGAAGTGGCGAAATGAACCTAGAATCGCTCGTACCATCCAAAGCAAATGATCGACAATTTATGAGCTGGTTGGCAAGCTATTTTCGTTCTGGCGCAAGCCCAAGAGCCGCTATGAAGCTTACCAAAATGAATACGCAGGTAAACATCATTGACATCTTAGAGTATATAAAAGTACCAACACTGTTAATGCAGCGTACCAATGACATTGATGTAAAAATAGAAGAAGGCAAATTCATTGCAGAACGCATCAACGGTGCAAAATTTGTAGAATTTGATGGAAACGATCACTTATTTTGGGCAGGAAACACCAGAGAAGTGCTAGATGAAATGAAAACATTTATTCGACAATTGTCGCCTTGTGATGGCAGCTACAAAAAAAGACTTTCCACCGTTTTATTTGGACAAATCATTACGGCTTCCAATTTTAGTGTAAAGTCACCAATACTTGATGAATTAATTGCACTCTATGGTGGAACCATCATTAGTAAGGACAAAAAGTTTTTCATGGCGGCGTTCGAAATCCCGAGCAAAGCCATCAGTGCAGGAATTGGGATATTAAATGACTTTAAAGCGAAACAAATACCATTTTCGGCTGGAATTTACATGAAAGAAAGCGCCGAAAATTATGATGATCCGCTGACAAAAAGAGACAATTACATGATTGCGTCTATTTTATCCTTAATAAAACCCAACAAAATTTTAGCAACACAAGCCATCAAACATTTATTGTCAGGTGTGGCATTCAATTTTTCAAAAGACACGTCGATTTTAACCTATAAAACGCATCAATTGTGTAAACTCTATCATGTAACGGATAAATCAAACACAGCGATAAAAACGTCATTTCCGTACGGATTTTCCAAATATGATTCCTTCTTAGAAGATGTACTGAAAATTATTGACGAACATTTAGATAACAATGCTTTTGGTGTAGAAATGCTAACGCGAGAAACAGGCGTAAGTGAACGAAAGTTGCAACGCCGCATTAAAGATGCCACTGGAAAATCGCCAAGCCAGCTTATCACATTCATCCGACTCAACAAAGCAAAATCAGCATTATTGACCAATACAGACACAGTAGCAGAAATTGCTTTTAAATATGGCTTTTCAAGTCCGTCATACTTCTCAAAATGCTTCAAAAAAGAATTTGGAGTGCGTCCTACGGAAGTTAATGCAGTCAATTAAAACGATATATGGTTGATTTACAAATAATTAAATAAAAAGTGTAAATGTTAAAACTACTTCGTTTTGTCGGAAAATTACCAGTAAAAAGCGGTTTCGTTACAGGAGAGCATATAAAATGCAGTTACTTTTAACAATTGGAAAACTGTGAGTTCAATTTAAAAAAATAGAGTACTAAACAGAAGAGTTAATTAAAAATAAAAACTAATTTTTATCAGTCTAAGCGCAATCGAAAACCTAAAAAAGAATAATTAGTACTATTAAATTTCGATAGCTTCACTAGACTTTTTTAACCAAAATTGGATCAATTTATAGTGTATTAAAGACAAAGTATACATATGAAAAAAACGCTGAAATGATTGCAAATTCATCCAAAAACGGGATTCCTTTTTAAGGCTTATATTTCCGTTTCAAGCAATTTCTTTAGTATTTATAAGGGAAAGCGTCGTTAATTTACACTGTTTAAAAATGATGGGAAAAAATTGTGTAACTGAGGACAAAGGTCTAAATTGATACAATTAATTACGTTCAGAAAAAGAAAAACGAGTCAACAAAATCATATATTAAACCTAACATAAAGAATTAAATTAAAAACAATGTATCGAAAAGTAACTTTAGCAGTAGTATCATTAGTCATTGCTACACTTTACAACTGTACCACGAATACAATTGACGAAGTGGAAATTGAAGATTTGCCACCAATTGTAGAAAGTGTCACGTATGATGATGATGTAGCACCTATTCTCAACAGTACTTGTGTAGGATGCCACAGCGGACCTAGCGCAAACGCTGGTTTACAATTAGACGGATATGCCAACGCAAGAGCAGGCGTAGAGCAAGGAAATGTAATAAATCGTATCAACAATGCTTCCAATCCAATGCCACCATCAGGACAAATGCCGGCAGGAAACCGCCAAATTATTGAGCAGTGGGCAGCAGATGGATTCTTAGAAAATTAAACAAACACCTAACAACAATAATGAACAATATGAAAAAATTAATTCACCTGTGCTTGTTTTTAGCAGTCGGAACTGTTGCAGCACAAAAATATTATACCAAAACTGGAACTACCGATTTTAAAGCATCTGTAGCCGCATTTGAGCCAGTAGAAGCAAAAAGTAACAGTACAACAGCGGTTTTAAAAGTAGATTCAGGCGAATTAGCTGCGTTGTTATTTATAAAATCATTTCACTTTAAAGTGGCGTTGATGGAAGAGCATTTCAACGAAAACTATATGGATTCTGATAAATTTCCAAAAGCAACGTTCAAAGGAAAATTAGAAGGCTTCAATATGTCCGATCTATCAAGCACTGCTAAAGAATACAACTTAGCAGGAACGCTTACCGTACGCGGAAAAACACAAGAAGTAGCAACTACAGCCAAGGTATCTAAAAGTGGTGATAAAATCATAGTAACATCATTCCTTTCTGTAAAACCACAAGATTTCGGTATTGAAATTCCAAGTATTGTGCGTGAAAAAATAGCAAAAGAAATTAACATCACTTTGAATTATGAGCTTATCGAAAAGAAGTAAAATAATCATCATTGCACTCGCAGTGATCGTAGTTGGTGGCGTTGCAGGATATTTGTACATGTACAAAGCACACAAAACACTAGATGATATGGAAGTTGCTTACCAAGGCGACTCGCAAGAATTCATTAGTAAATTTGAAGGAAACGTTGATCAATGGATAAAAGGTGATAAAGTTGTTGAACTAACAGGCGTTATTACGGAAAAAGATTCTATCAGTGTTTCCGTAAATGAAACGATCTATTTTCAATTAGAAAAAGGAACCAACACGAATGACTTAGCCAAAGGTCAAAAAATAAAAATAAAAGGAAGAATTATTGGTTATGACGATATCATGGAAGAAGTAAAACTCGATAAAGCAATCATTCTCAAAAAATAACACAAATGAAACACTATTATATATTCATCTTATGCTGTTTGAGCAGTATAAGTTTGCTTGCGCAAGATGATTTACTAGACGAATTAGAAGACGAAGCAACACCTGAAACTTTTGTATCGCCAGCATTTAAGGCGATGCGAATTATGAATTTACAATCGACAAAAGTTGCTGCTAAAGGTGACTTTTATCTATACGTATCACACCGATTTGGAACTTTAGAAGACGGATTAACAACATTTTTCGGATTTGACAATGCAAATACGCGAATTCAATTAGTTTACGGACTTTTTGAGGGTTGGCAATTTGGAATCAGTAGAGAATCACTCCGTAAAACTTATGCGCTTTCTACCAAAATGAAACTAAAAGATCAGTCAGATACGTTTCCAGTAAGTTTGGTAGGATATGCTACAGCAAATATCAATACGCAAGTACGAAAAGATCGTTTTCCATTCCTAACGTTTGACGACCGATTAAGCTATACAACACAGTTATTAATTTCGAGAAGATTCAATAACAGCTTTTCATTGGAACTAGCGCCATCTTACGTGCGTCACAACTTAACTTTAGAGTCTACACAAAAACACGATCAATTTGCAATGGGAATTGGTGGACGTCTAAAAGTAAGCAAACGCATGTCTATCAATATGGACTATGCATATAACTTTAACAGAGCAGATAACACGGCTTTCAGAGATCCGCTAACGATTGGTGTGGACATTGAAACAGGAGGACACGTATTTCAATTACTTTTCTCCAATGCACAATCCACTAACGAACCAGGATTCTTAAGCTATGCAGAAGGCAACTGGGGAGACGGCGATATTTTCTTCGGATTTAATATTGTGCGCGTATTCTAAAAAAAACAAATCTTTTTGAACACAACCTACAGCTACAAAGGCTTTCAATTAATTTTGAAAGCCTTTGACTATTTGGTGAAATTAGTATTTTACCAGCATGCCAATGTTGGCGCATCTGTAGTGCATCCTATCAATGTTTGACAGTCAAAAGAATGACAATCTGCCGTCGGACAAGGATTTGAAGCCGGCGGACATGCATCTGATGCAGGACAAATATCTGGATATACTGATTTCGGCGGTCCACAACATGTATCAGTGATGCAAATAAACGAACCTCCAACAATGTGATTGGTAGAAAAATTTGAAATCTTCGACTAAGAAAGTTGAAGCTTTTTCAGCGATACTTTTTGTTTTTTCATGATATAAATTTTGAGTTAATACTTCTCAAAGCTACCAAAAGGCAAGCGCTAAATAAAGAAATGAAAGTAATACTGTGTAGATGGTTTAAAAATGAAAATAATTGACATAAAAAAGGCTTTCAAATACATGAAAGCCTCTCTTGTTTGTGGTTAAGAAATAGTTCTTAATAGCACTGAACTCCTTGAGGACAAATAGAGTCAGAAGCACATCCAATATCTGTGAATCCGCATAAAGCTGACGGCTGTGGACAACCATTTGTTGGACAATTTTGTGTTTGAGGAGGACAGCCTGCAGTTGGACAACCAACAGTTTGACCACCACAATTAAAATCTGTAAAACATGGCTCAGCAGTTCCTGTCCATGACTGGAATCCGCCAGTCCATCCGCTAGTTCCTCCTGTCAATTGATCAGATTCTAACGATGCTACTCTTGATTTTTTTAAGGCTAATTGTTTTAAGTTAATCTGCTTTTTTTTCATGATTTTTAGGTTTATGGTTAAGCCTGTAAAATTACTAAGAAGTTGTAATCTTGGTCTATGGCATGTCCGTAATAAAAGTAAGTTTTACAACGTAAAAAAGCTTCCAGATGTACTGAAAGCTTTTGTTTTAAAGTGATATAAATTGGTATTAATAGCAATATACGCCTGGAGGGCAAACAGAATGTGACTGACATAACAATGTTACTGGTGGACAACCATTATTGGTTACACAGTTTGTAGTTAGCGGAGGTGGACAGCCAACGTTTGTGTGACAATCATTTGATTGGTTGCAGCCAACTTGAGTTTCACAACCAAAGTCAGAGAATGAACATGGTTCGAACGTTCCTGTCCATGACTGAAATCCTCCCGTTACACTATTTGACTCTAACGATGCTACTCTTGATTTTTTTAAGGCTAATTGCTTTAAACTTACCTGTCTTTTTTTCATGATATATAAGGTTTATGATTAAAGAATAAAGCTAGTAAGAAACTACAAATAAAGGCGATGGAAAATCCGTAATAGTAGTAATGTTGGTAGAAAACAAAACTGCATCATCTTCCGAAGAAAATGATGCAGTTATAGATTTAAAATATGCAATTATTACATTAATGCTTATCCTGTGTTTCACAATTACAATAAGTATCTTCACATTCGCCGTTTCCAAAAGAAGAGCAATCGCTATCAATTGGGACAAGTCCTCCTTTTAAAGATGAAATTTTACTTTTGTTTAATTGTAATGAACTCAAATCTCTTTTTTTCATATTTGATAATTTTAAAGATTAATTAATATAATATTTTAAATTATCTTTGATTTCCAGTTTCACAGTCATGTGATTTAGGACATGGATCTCCATTTCCTAAAGAAGTACAATCGCTATCTATTGGCGTGTGAAATCCTCCTTTTAATGATGAAATAATACTTTTGTTTAATTTAAGTGAATTCAAATCTCTTTTTTTCATGTTTGGTAATTTTAAAGATTAATTAATTTATTGAACTAAATGTACAATTTTAATACGAAATATTTCAAATCTAATCAAAAGAAAATTACGACATTACCGAAAGTATTTTAGAACATGACTAGAAAACTATAAACAATCAATAAAAATTGTAAATTTGCACACTTGAAAAGAGAAGTTCCATGTTAGAAAAGTTACAAATAGTAAAACAGCGATTTGATGAGGTAAATGATTTAATCATTCAACCAGATATCATTGCGGACCAAAAAAGATACGTACAACTCAATAAAGAATATAAAGATCTTAAAATACTCGTAGAAAAACGCGATGTTTATAAAGAACTCATAGATAATATTGCCGAAGCTGAAGAAATCATCTCTGATGGAAGCGATGCCGAAATGGTAGAAATGGCAAAGATGCAACTGGACGAAGCAAAAGATGCATTGCCAGTATTAGAAGAAGAAATTAAATTCTTATTGATTCCTAAAGATCCAGAGGATAGTAAAAACGTCGTAGTAGAAGTACGCGCCGGAACTGGTGGAGATGAAGCTAGTATTTTTGCGGGAGATTTACACCGAATGTATACAAAATACTGTGAAGGTCGCGGTTGGAATGTAAGTGTGGTAGATTACAGTGAAGGAACATCTGGAGGATTTAAAGAAATTATTTTTGAAGTCTCAGGTGAAGATGTGTACGGAACCATGAAGTTTGAAGCGGGTGTGCATCGTGTACAACGTGTGCCACAAACCGAAACGCAAGGACGTGTACATACAAGTGCTGCCACAGTTATGGTATTGCCAGAAGCCGAAGAGTTTGATGTAGAATTAGACATGAACGATGTACGAATTGAGCGTACAACCTCTACAGGACCTGGAGGACAATCAGTAAACACAACGTATTCTGCCATTCGTTTGCATCACGGGCCATCAGGATTGGTGGTAAGTTGCCAAGATCAAAAATCGTCACATAAAAACTTAGAAAAAGCTTTAAAAGTATTGCGTTCGCGTTTGTACGAAAAAGAATTGGAAAAGAAGTTGGCGGCAGATTCTGCACGTCGTAAAAGCATGGTTTCTTCGGGAGATAGAAGTGCCAAAATTAGAACGTATAACTATCCACAAGGTCGTGTCACCGATCACAGAATTGGATTGACATTATACGATTTATCAAACATCATCAATGGAGACATTCAAAAGATTTTAGATGAATTGATGCTTGTTGAAAATACAGAAAAGTTAAAAGAAGCGAGTGAGTTTTGATACGGCTTTTAGGTTTTTGGCTCTTAGGTATTTGATGTCATAAATTAAGTAGATAATATCCTCGAAATACTCAAAATAAAAAATATTTTATGAGAGATTTTCGAAAATTAGATATTTGGAAAAGTGCTATTGACCTTGTAACAGATATTTATAAAACAGTTAAGTTATTTCCTGACAAAGAGAAATTTGGACTTAGTTCACAATTAGTGAGAGCAGTTGTTTCTATTCCTTCAAACATAGCAGAAGGATGTGCGAAAGATTCACAAAAAGAATTTGTACGCTTTTTAAAAATAAGTTCAGGTTCATCTTTTGAAGTAGAGACTCAAATTATTATTAGTATAAAAATAAGGTACATTCCGAAAGAAAAAGGAGAAGTCCTAATTGATAAATTACATATTTTACAAAAAAGAATCAACGCTCTAGCCAAATACGCAAGAACCCAAAACCAAATGCCTAATACCTAACACCCAAAACCCAACATCCAAAAAAATGACCACAACACAACTAATTGCAGAAATTCATAAAAAGAAATCATTTCTATGTATAGGATTGGACGTGGATTTGAATAAAATTCCAGCGTTTTTGTTGGAAACTGACGATCCTATTTTTGAGTTTAACAAAGCAATTATTGATGCCACACAACATTTAGCGGTAGCGTACAAACCCAATACGGCATTTTATGAGGCGTATGGTATCAAAGGTTGGCAAGCGTTGGAAAAGACGATTCACTATTTGAATGAAAAGTATCCTGAAATTTTTACCATTGCGGATGCAAAACGTGGCGATATCGGAAATACGTCTAGCATGTATGCGAAAGCTTTTTTTGAAGATTTAGCCTTTGATTCGGTGACTGTGGCGCCGTATATGGGAAAAGATTCGGTGGAACCTTTTTTAGCATTTAAAGGAAAACATACTATTTTATTAGCATTGACTTCCAATCAAGGTGCATTTGATTTTCAAACGAAAACTATTGACGATAAAGAAGTGTATAAACATGTGCTAGAGACTTCAAAAACGTGGGAAAACAGCGAAAATTTAATGTATGTAGTTGGTGCGACCAAAGCTTCTTTTTTAGGCGACATTCGAAAGATTGTCCCTGAGCGTTTTCTATTGGTTCCTGGTGTTGGTGCGCAAGGCGGAAACTTACAGGACGTTTGTACATACGGAATGACAGACAAGGTTGGTTTGCTCATCAATTCTTCTCGCGGAATTATCTACGCATCCAACGAAGCAGATTTTGCATCTGCAGCAGCGAAAAAAGCACAAGAACTACAAGAACAAATGGCAGCAATTTTGACGAAATATTTTCTCAATTAAAATTAATACGGAGCCTGGCGAAGTATGGAATTTAAAGATCAATTACACAGAACATTTACCTTAGAAAGTACACCACAACGTATCATTTCGTTAGTGCCATCGCAAACAGAATTATTGTATGATTTGGGTTTGGAAGATCGCATCGTGGGAATTACGAAATTTTGTGTACATCCGTATCATTTTAAAAGTACGAAAACGGTGGTTGGTGGTACAAAAAACATTAAACTTGACAAAATTAAGGCATTACAGCCCGATATTATTCTCTGCAATAAGGAAGAAAACACAAAAGAAATTGTAGAAACGCTAGAAAAAATATGTCCTGTACATGTTTCTGATGTAAAAACCATTGACGAATCGCTGGAAATGATTTCACAATATGGAGCTATGTTGAAGTGCAACACAGAAGCTTCAAAAATCAACCATAAAATTCAATTTCACTTACAAGATTTTCAAGAATTTGTCAAAGATATTCCAGTGCAAAAAGTAGCGTATTTTATCTGGCGAAAGCCTTGGATGGTTGCTGGACAAGATACTTTTATCAATCACTTATTGGAGTTGTGTAAGTTTGAAAATATATACGCTTCGCACGGAAGATACCCAGAAGTTACGATTAAAAAAATACGCTTGGAAGGTGATCCAGATGTGGTGATGTTGTCTTCAGAGCCGTATCCTTTTAAGGAGGAACACGCTTTTGAGTTGGGACGTTGTACACATCATGCAAAAACAGTTTTTGTAGATGGCGAATATTTTAGTTGGTATGGTTCGCGACTTGCCAAAGCTTTTGCGTATTTCAAGCAGCTTCATAAGAGATTGCAGTAAAGATCATTTGCGTATTGTTTTAAAAGATTCCACTTTTCAGTAGAATTTATTCGGCTTACAACTTTGAATTTATCTTAGAATTTTTCAAAATTGAGTTTCACAAAAAAATCGGGCAATGAGACCCGATTCTTATTTTTTAACTAACCCAAAATTGTCGTAGTAGATTATTACAACACTGCAAATATATGTCGAAAACCTAGATTTGTATGTTAAGAGAATATTAGAAATTGATTAAAAAATGTTAATAATTGTGAAAGCGAAGAGTTGATAATCAGATGAAAAAGCATTTTTGAAAGAGAACTATTAAAATTTATGCTATCTTCATTCCTATAAATCAATTCCCCGTGTGATGAAAAAATTACTATTAATTCTTAGCATATTCTGTTCAATAACGATTTCTGCACAACAAAATAAATGTGCGTGTTGCACCGAAAATCATCAAGCATTTGACTTTTGGATAGGCACTTGGAAGGTGACCAATCCTGATGGTACTTTTGCAGGAAAAAATATAATTACCAAGATTGAAGATGATTGTGTGTTACGCGAAAATTGGACAAGCGCTAAGGCAAGTTACACCGGAACGAGTTATAACTTTTACAATGCTCAGAAAAAGCAATGGGAACAAATTTGGATAGACAATCAAGGCGCGAGTTTGCACTTAAAAGGAAATAGAGTAGGGAACCAAATGATTTTAATGAGTGATGAGTTGACTTCTCCAAAAGGACAAAAATATGTAAACAAAGTTACGTGGACACTGAATGAAGATGGTTCCGTACGTCAACATTGGGAAACCTCTAGTGATCAAGAAACATGGAAAACCGCGTTTGATGGTTTGTATGTAAAGGAAAAGAAAGAGTAGTGATGTTGCGAATGCTCGCATATGAAACTTTCAATATAACTACGAAGCTTTTGTATGAGTTTCTTTCATCTACTACAATTCACGGAATTGTAAGATAGTTTATTTTTATTGGCTTTAGAAGTACACTACATTCGTTTCATCATTAATTCTAAAAATATATTAAAGATGAAAAAAAAGAATCTTAAGTCGTTATTATTAAATAAAAAAGCAATCTCTTCACTGAATGGAGATACCATAAAAGGTGGTGCAATTGATATTTCAGAAGTTATTGGTTGTGTTTCTGGCGGAAATGATCCTCATCAAATAACGGATAATTGTAAAGCAACAACTTCTTGTACGAGCGACAGTCCAATGACTTGTTTTAACTCGTGTATATTATGTTGGTAATAAAAGTTGGCGAACGTCTCCTTACAACGGTTTCAAACCTTGTTTAATGGTTTGTATGTAAAAGAGAAATGGTTTAGAAAAAAATCGCCCGGTTAACTACTCCCGGGCGAAACTAAAACATGACACATATCTACGTAATATATGCCAAACTCTTAATATGTTGCTGTAGAATTGCTAGGATCTGGACACACAATTACTGAATTTGGATAGCATGTTGCTGAATGGAGACAATCATGCTGCGTTGTTCCGTTTTTGCTACCTTTATCTTCACCGCCAAAAATTCTTTCTGCGTGCAAATCTGCAATACGCCCTTTATTTAATTTCAATGTTGTCTGAACTGTTTTGCTTTTTTTCATGATCTGTTTTTTTAAATTAAACTTGACGTAAAACTATACAAAGCGAAGACGTCAAAAAAACGTATTATTTGTCAATTGATATACTGACTATTGCTCAATAGCCTTGAGTTTACCGTGATTATTGATTAAAATCGTTTTTCACTTTTTTTTTGAAGATTTTTTATTGGGAGTGACAATAGATCAATTGTCTTTTTTGAGCGTGATAATGCTATAGAATATACTTACGAATTTGACTGAGAAGCGTTGAGGTTTTTGATAAAATAGGAAGGATTTAAGTTGGTTTTCTTCTGAAAAGCTCTTGAAAAAGTACGTGTATTGCTAAAACCTGATTCTTCCGCAATCGCGTCAATGGTATATTTTCTAAAAATAGCATCGGTTTGCAATCGTTTCATAGCGTATGATATGCGTAAATCATTTACAAAAGCATTAAAACTCTGTCCTTCGTACACATTGATGATTTTTGACAAATACGTATGATTGGTTTTAAAACGTTTGGCTAATTTTTGAAGCGTAATATTAGTAGTTAAAAACTCGTTTTTTTCTTTAAAATCTGCCAAACTTTTCAACACCGTATTTACAATATCTTCAGGAACATTGAGTTCGCGTTGTTTTTGATCGGAAACGTCAATAATAGTATGTTGTTTCGTTTCTTCTTGTGCTTTTAGCAATTCTTCAAAACGTTTCTTGTATTTTTTTCTTTGTATGTTTTGATAGACTAAAAAGCCAATTGCCAAGATGATAACAATCAGAGCAATGACCATTCCTGTCACATACAAATTTTCTTTTTTACGAAGTGATTGAATGATTTGTTGTTTATCTGAGATCAGTCGTGGCGTATTATAATCCTCCGAAATATGTTTGGTTAAATACAATTCTTTATCATGTGTAATACTGTCTAAACGTAGCAGTCGTTCAATATAAATAAGTTGTTTGTTTAACTCTTTTTTCTTTTTGTAATGATCAATGAGTAATTCATAAGTTGCTCTCGTTTCCGGAAATAGATAGTTCTCTTTTAAAAATATGGTATCTACTTTTTTGAGATAATTTATAGCTTCCTCTGTTTTTTTAGTTGCTAAATAGGTTTTGCCTATATAAAAATAAGCAAAAGCCAAATTTGAATCATCTTCTATACTTTTAAAAAATGGAATGGTTTTTTGAATACTATCAATAGAGACGGAATATTGCTTCTTATGATATAAATTAATCCCTTCTTTCAGTACCACTAAATTATACAGCTCTTTATACTTAGAAATTCCTTTTGTTTGTTTAATTATTTTATTTGTGTAATATGAAGCAGAATCATACATCTTTTTTTGCATGTATGAGTTTGCGATGTTTGCTAAAATATTTAACTCGATTGTTGTATCCTTATAGCCTAATGCATTAGAATCATTTAAAGACTTCTGAAATATTTCGAGTCCATCTTCAGCGTTACCAATTAAATTATAAATGATGCCAATATTAAACTCAATATTAAATAAGGTTTGTTTGTTATTTTTGTTTTTAGCATATTTTTGTGCTTCTATATATAAATTTAACGCTTCTTTATACTTGCGTGATCTGAAAAATTGACCAGCTTTGACCACCAAACCATTTTCTATAAAATAGGTGTCCGAACGTTTTTTAGAGTGTTGAATAAGACTATCAATATATACCGTTTTTAAGGAATCAGGTTGCATTAAACTTGTATAATAATACCCTTCTATTGTTCTCTTTGAGTCTTTAAGCTGTTTTGCTTTTTTTAAATATGCTTCTGCATACAAAAGAGCGTCTGCATCCGAAGTTTTACTGTCAAAAAATTGTGTACGTAATTCTTTAAAATCTTGTTGTAATAGAGAATTAATGGATACTATATTTTGTGTCTGACTAAGTAAAGAAAAACCAATAAAGAGGAAAAGTGTAAAGCTGCAATAATATTTTGATGACATAAAAATGATCTAGAAATACTAAAATACATTTTTTTTAGAGTATCTGATACTCTTTTCATTTTCTTGATGAAAAATGTGTGTAAAAATACGCTATAGTTGTGACAATAGATATATTGTCAATTTATATAGCTGTATTTCAGTACAATAAAAAGTAAATAGTTGTAGTTTTGGATTGAGAAAGCGAACATTAAAATTCAAAATTATGAAAAAAAAGAAATCAATTCTGAAGTTGAAAAAGTTTACCATTGCATCTGTAGGAATGTATCATTTTATAGGAGGCGGACAAACAAATAATGACTCATGTACCGCTAATGAACCCACTATAAATGAAGATACATGTGAATGTCGTACAGCAGATCCAAATTCATGTACAAGTTCTACAATAATACCGATAAGTGATGCTAGAGGAGGATGTGCTTCTAATATTGGAGGTGGAGATTAAGAATACGAAAATAGGATCTAATAAAAGTCGTTTCGAACCTTATTGAAATGACTTTTTTATTTTTTATGAAAGAAACAACACTAATCATTAACGAATTTAAAACGGATATAACTCATAGACTGCATTGTTTTATAGTATGTACTATTCTGTGTATCTAATTCTTAGTCAATATGCTACACTTTTCCAAGTTGTACAGCTTCTTGCATCGCTTGATAGCGTTTTTTCCAAGTAGCTCTGTCTTTGTTTAAATGATCGTCGATATGTACAGGATCTTTCGTGTTAAAGTTTCCGCCCCAACGCAATTCGGGATCGTCAATAATTAAGCTTAAAAAGTATTTTACAGGCTCTGGAACGTTAGGATATTTTGTCAATACTTTTGAGTTTGCCCATTGTCCATTGCCATACTGTAAATTCATGTCAATTCCGTGTCCCGCCAAATGGTTTGAAAAGGTAGCAGGTGGCACAATAGCGCCTGCAACATTGGTTGTTGTTCTAAAGGAACTTGTAACGTATACAAAAACATTGGCTTGCTTGGCATAGCCGTTAATTTTTTCCAGCGCAGGTACAAATTCTACATCTGCTCTGCACGGTTTTCCTGAAAAATTTGAAGCTTCAAATAATACCAAAGGCGATTCGTTATTTGGTAGATTTTTTGGAGCTAAATCGCTCCAATTGCTTCCATAATATCGTTTAATGTCTCTTAGGAAAAGATCAATTAATGGTCGTGTTAACGAATCTCCATCAGAATCAATACCGTTGTCATTCGCATATTTTATCACCGCATTTCGGGTGCTATTTCCATAAAAACCGTCGGCACCAAACCGTGCAAAGTTTAGCTGTTCGCCATATCCTTCTGTATTGAGAAATACTTGAATTGCTGTAACGCTCATTTTTGTACCTTTGGAAATGTATTTTTTAGTACGAAGATCGGAATCGTGAATTGCCCATAACACATACATTTCTGGAAGAAAATCGTGTCGTTCCAAAATTAATTTTGCCAAATCGTCTGAGACAGATTTTCCATCACTTTGAAAATTATTTCGTTTGGCAAAAGCGGCAACTGCTGTCGTAGTAGCATTTCCATAATCGCCATCAGCTTGATAATTATCCCACTTTAATTCTTTGCGAAAACCTAATTCGAAAAGCGTTCGTTGCAAATCGGTGATGAGCACTTTATCATTGGATCCTTGAAATAAAGATTGATTGATATTTCCTTTTTTTAACGCCGCTTCCAGCAAATTTGAACATTCCATAGAGATACCATTTTATAGGTAAACAAATTACGAAAAAATAAAAGGAGTGAAAAAGGGTGAAAACACTTAGATTATTTAAAACCTAAAAATCTAAAAAATGTAGTGAAACATCACAAAAATGTAATTCCGTATTTGGCAGCAAGTGTTGCTCTTTGTTTAGAAGAAACGTCTTTGCCTAGTTGTTTCATTTCGTTAAAGAAATCTTCAAAATTTTGACCAGGAATGACATAATTTAATACACGCGCAGTGTTGTCACCCAACGTCTTAATACCGTGTTGTATGTTTCTGGGTAAATAAATAATGGTTCCTTTTTTTACGTGTATCGTTTCATCGCCTAACATCAATTTGACTTCACCTTCTAACACATGAAAAATTTCATCTTCTTTGGCGTGAACATGTAGAGGAACTTCACTGCCTTTGGGCATAATTCCTTCTACCAAATAGACATCACCAGCGGTTTCTTTTGAGTCTAACAGTAACTTTCGCATGCCACCTAAAAGCGAATCGGTGTTTTCGTTTGGAGTAATGATTTTAGGTTTTCTAGTCATGCAAGCTTATTTCAAATCAGCAAGTAATTGCAACGCTTTTTCAGCATTTTCCTCAGCGACGTGTAATTCAATATCGCCACCTAAAATTCCCGCGTAAGCGCTATCCATTTTGTTGATTTCGAAATAGTTGATTCCTGCTTCACTCAAAATATGTTTTGCATCCATAATTTGAATCTGAACATTGCTTGTATATATTTTTATATTCTTCATAGGCGTATATTTAATAGTAATACTATCAATATACGGAATTAAAGTGGGTTTTGTGGTATGCAAATACAAAAACACCATCATAAAATAAAAATTTCATAATGGTGTCATATATTTTAACCAGCAACCAAGAACCTAGTCCTGCAAAGCAAATACTTTCTTCAATAAATCTGTGGTTCTAGAGCCAACTTTGTTGCGAATTTCTTTTTCTTCAACAGCAATCATTCTGTAGACACCTTTCAATGCTTCTGTAGTTACATAATCCGTTAAATCTGGATTCACCTTGTTTACAAAAGGAATTTTATTATAATTATTGATCAAGTTTGACCAAATTTTATCCGCGCCAACCTTTCCAAAAGAATTCTGAATTACTGGTTGAAACTTATTATATAAAGCACTTGTTGTTTTTCCTTCTAAATACTGAGTAGCAGCATTATCTTGCCCTAATAAAATATTTTTAGCATCCGCAAACGTAATATCTTTCACGGCATTCACAAAAATTGGAGTCGCTTCTTTTACAGCATCTTCAGCAGCTCTATTGAGCATTTTAATTCCGTCATCGGCTAAACTTCCCAAGCCAATATCACGCAAAGCTTTGTCTACTTTTTGTAATTCTTGCGGCATCAAAATCTTTACAAGACTGTTGCCATAAAAACCGTCTTTTGTGGTCAATTTTGACACTTGTTTCTCAATTCCAAAGTCTAATGCCTGACGCAATCCTGCTGCGATGTCTGCATTTCCAAGCGTGCCGCCTTGTGGCAATTGATTCACTATTCCTTGCAATTCAGAACAAGAATTAAACATCAATAATCCAACAAAAGCAATAATAATTTTTTTCATGAGTATATATTTAAGGTTTTTAGACTGTAAAAAAGTACAAAAGGTTTAATTGATTCCAAAATCGTACCACACAAAAATACACGAATAATTAAAACTAGGACTTTGTTTGCTGTGAAATTTAAGAAGATTCAATCGCAAGAAAAACACTATCTTATGCTACAATTAAAACCAACTATTATGAAAAAACTACTCAGTTATATACTACTATTGTGTTCACTTTGGGCAGTTGCTCAGGAATCCATTCCGAATACAACGGAAATGTGTACACTACTCAAAAAAATGATTGAAAACGATCAAAAACATCGAAACGGAAAAATATTAAAAGATGGAAAGTTTGGTAGAAAAAGTACTTATCCTAAACATGTCATTGATTCTGTTTGGGTATTGCAACGAAAATTAGACGTTGCAAACACGGAAAAATTGCTGCAATTAACTGAAAAACACGGTTGGTTAAGTGATGCACGTGTACAATGTCCAAATCTAGACATTTGGTTGGTTTTTAGACATTCAGACAAGCAATATTACTCAAAAATTTTGGCGCTTATCGAAAAAGAGCACACTGCCAAACGACTCAATAGCTTTCAATACAAACTCATCAAAGATCACGTAACCGGGAAATATTAAATCAATAACAAAAAATAAATATTTGTTAAATACACATAGGCTTGTTTTGTATTACTCTACATCATCAACATATTGTATCTTGAAATATCCATCAGTAATAGTTCTGCCCATAATCTCAGAATTTTCAACATAAAAAGTTCCTTCAATCATGTTTCCTACTGGATCATGATTAATAATAGTAATATAGGAATCATTTGATTGATCCGGATTAGTACTCAATAAATCTTCAGGTAAATTAATTCTATTCTGAAAAACTATTCCCAAAGATTGAAAGCTACCGTCTGGTTGATAAGAGTACGTATTTCCAGATATTACATTTGAAGGTATTGATATTTGAATCCGTCCAAAGTTTGCGTCATATCCAATTAACGTAATTTTATCTACACCTGTAGCTAATGATCTACGAGAATCAGGAGATCCAGGATCTTCAGTCACTAAACGAAAACCATTAACTTTAGCTGAAATCACATTTCTATCAGGATTCAGATCACTAGTGTTATCAATGTAGGGAAGTGTAAAAACGCCATCTGTAACCTCAATACTTTTTGATTCTCCAGTAGTAATATCTATCCACCTAAACAGAGTTCCGTTAAAGTTTCCAGAAACAATTTTATTTTCTGTATCCAATTCTGTAATATTAATTTCACCTACCTGATCGGTACTTAAAACGTTACAACCATACGCATCTATATAATTAGAAAAAGAAGTACCGTTCACATTTGTATCATCTGGATTAAAGTGAGATAAGTTAGTTTCTAAATTATCTTGTAGTGTTCCAATTTTATAATTTCCTTCCTGAATTGAGGCGTCAAGAAAAATTTCTCCTACGGTTAACGTTAAAGAAACACCATCAACTCTACCATCTATAACTAATCTTTTATTGTCTGTTAGCGTAACTTGAAGTAAAGGAGTATTCGCAAAATCTATAACTTGGCCATCTATATTTGCTTTAAATACATTGACTTGAGTTTCGTTTTCATCTGTTGAGCAACTAATAAAGCTTACTAAAAGTGCTAATAAAGCTATATTTACTATTTTTTTCATAAAATTCGTTTTAATTCTAACTGCTTACTTTATAATATATTGTTTATAAGTTTTGTCAGTTTTAGTTTAATTTTGAATCAATTATTTTCTTTATAATCAATAAAAGTAGCAAGTAACCAATAAAAGTCGCAAAAAAAATTAAAATAATTGATTATTCATAAACCATCAGTAAATTTGAATTCGACAGAAACATCAGTAACTTTAAAATGAAATTTCCTAAATGCAAAACGGCTTCACATAATAGCGCACTCAAAAGTAAACACATGAAAAAAATTTGGTTACTATTTCTTCCATTACTTTTTACAAGTTGTCCGCAAGAACGGATTCCAACGTTTGAAGACCATTTTCCACAATACATCACAGTATTAGGAACGGCGCAAGATGCAGGCTATCCACAAATCAACTGTAACAAAGCATGTTGTCAGCCGTATCATGACGGAAAAGTGGAAAAAAAGCTGATTTCTTGTTTGGGTTTGATAGATCTTGAAGCAACGAAAAAATGGTTATTTGATGCTACGCCCGACATCGCACAACAACTCCAACACCTTTCCAAAGAGCTTGAAACTACCAATGTAATTGACGGCGTTTTTTTAACACATGCACACATTGGTCATTACACCGGACTCATGTATTTTGGGCGCGAAGCTATGGGCGCAAACAAAGTTCCTGTGTATGCAATGCCGAAAATGAACAACTTTTTACAAACGAATGCACCGTGGAGTCAATTAGTCACTTTGGAAAATATAAATTTGAATGAATTAAAGGCGAACACTGCCGTAGAATTGACAAACGGACTCAAAATAACGCCTTTTCTAGTGCCGCATCGTGATGAATTCTCGGAAACGGTCGGATATAAAATTGAAGGGAAAAATCGTACTGCATTGTTCATTCCTGACATTAACAAATGGCAACTTTGGGAAAAAAATATAGTAGCTGAGGTAAAGAAAGTTGACTATGCATTTTTAGATGCAACCTTCTTTAAAGATGGCGAAATTCCGCGACCGATGAGCGAAGTGCCGCATCCGTTTATTGTAGAAACAGCGAAACTGTTTGAAAACGAAGATTTCGAAACTAAAAATAAAGTGATTTTCATTCACTTCAATCACTCCAATCCTGCATTGCAAAAAAACAATAGGCTAAAAGACAGTTTAAAAGCAAAAGGGTTTCAATTTGCAACGGAAGGAATGCGTTTCGGACTCTAAAAAGCAATAATTAAAAGGTCAAATAATTTCTGATTGAGTCTTAATTCTACAATCTTACAGAAAAGCGATCTTGACTCTCTCGCAAGAGAATACCGAGTTCTTATATATTTCTTAAAAAATGTTCGATTTTTTTGAATATTCCGTAAATTGCACCCTCAAAATAGATATTTCATTACAGATATGGAACAAGCGCAACCCTACAAACCGACTTATAAAGTACGAATCGTAACTGCAGCATCACTTTTTGATG
>CAZHSA010000012.1:0-27579 GCA_964535135.1 uncultured Kordia sp. | reverse complement strand
GATTCCCGCCTACGCGAGAACAAGTCTAAAAAATCATCTTCCGTTTCCTTACCAATAACCAAATCACCACAGGCGCACCAACCATAGAAGTAATGGCGTTGATAGGTAGCGTAATTTCATAAAAAGGCACTTGTGCAATGCTATCGCATACCAACATTAAGATTCCACCAATTAAACACACACTTGGCACTAAAATTTTATGATTGGTTGTATTGAAGAATAATCGTGTAATATGTGGAATTGCCAATCCTATAAAAGCAATTGGACCTACAAAAGCAGTACAACTTCCTGCCATAATACTTGTAGCTATAATTACGGTGTATCGTGCTTTTTTAATATCAATTCCAAGGCTTCGAGCGTAATTTTCACCCAATAAAAAGGCATTCAACGATTTTATGGAAACAATACTTAATAAAATTCCTGTAACAATCAAACTGCTTAAAATTCCAAGTTCTTGCCAACTCAGGCTTCCTAATGAACCTAAAGTCCACATCATAAACTGTTTTAATTCTTCCGCATCACTAAAATAAGTAAGTACACTTACAATTGCTGCTGTGATGCTTCCAAACATCAATCCGATAATCAAAATGGACATGGTATCTTTTACACGCGTAGAAACCACCATCACCGTTAGTAATACGAGAAAACTTCCCAAACTGGCGGCAATCACTACACTGTAACTAGATAATAGCAAAGTACCAAAAAAGCCACCAAATGCCGAAGCGCCCATAATCAATAAAGCGACGCCCAAACTCGCACCTGAACTCAAACCCAATACAAAAGGTCCTGAAAGTGGATTTCTAAACAGTGTTTGCATCAACAAACCGCTAAGCGACAAACCAAAACCGACTAAAATGGCGGCAATGGCTTTTGGTAAACGAATATCTAAAATGGTAATTCGCCAAGTTTTTTTCTCAATGTCGCCACCTGTAAACGCATCAAAAATACCTTCTAGCGGAATGGTAACAGAACCCAAACTGATATTCATCAGAAAGCATCCAATCAAGATAAAAATCAAGATGATAAATGTAGTACGATATGTTTTTTGATCTGCCAATTACTGCAAAGGTTTAAAAAAGAACGGTTGATAGTTTGGCAAAATCGTTGGGTGAATCGCTTTGATGATGTCTTTTAACACAATATCTGGGCGTGTTGGTGCCAATTCATAATACATGGTGCCGCCCGTTTTTCCAACTGTATTGGCGGTACTAAATATTTTTTTGTGTTGAAAAGGCGCAAATTCAGCATACAATCTACTTGCTTCCTTAAGATCTTTATAACTTTTAAAACGTCCAGGACCGATCCAAATGTCTGCTTCTGCGGCTTTGTCCAGTACACTTTCAATACTTAACGACAAACTTCCCGTACCTTCTGAAGCTGACCAAAGGTAGTTAGCATTTGCATCAATCAAATACTGTGCTTGAAAACTTTCGCCCGCAGGCAAATACCAAATATCTTTGTACATAGCGCCTGCTAATATCGTAGGTTTTTCAGTTGCTTTTTGCGCTAATGCTTTCGCATCTAAATAATTTTTTTCGATGTCGGTAAAAACGGTTGTTGCTTTTGCTTCTTTATGAAAAAATGGCGCAAAAAAGTGAATCCATTCGGCTCTTCCTAACGGCGTTTCTTCGGTCCAATCACCATTATACACCACAGGAATCTTGGCTTTTTGAATGGTTTTATAGGTTGGATTTGAATTGTTGATAGAAAAACCAATCACCAATTCGGGTTGCAGATCAATCAATAACTCAATATTAATTTGCTCGTTTTGTCCAATATCTTTCACCTTTCCGGCGTCAATTAAGGAACGCGTTTTTTCAGAAGAAATATAATTAGTTTGTGGAAAACCAACCAAGGTATTTTCAACACCTAACATTTCTAAAGTTGGAATGTGTGTGGTGGAAGTCA
Organism: uncultured Kordia sp.; assembly: GCA_964535135.1. Taxonomy (GTDB): domain Bacteria; phylum Bacteroidota; class Bacteroidia; order Flavobacteriales; family Flavobacteriaceae; genus Kordia. The sequence continues at coordinate 25,671 of CAZHSA010000012.1, read as the reverse complement.
CAACAACTCGTTCTATAGGTGTTAACACAATTTCGTCATATGCATCACGCGGAAGCGTAATTGCGGCAGCTTTTTCTCTAGGAATCAATGCATACTTGAAATTTTTCTCGGCATTAGGCCAAGGAGAAAAAACGGTAATTACAGTAATATCGCCTGTTTTTTCGACAGCAAACTTTTTTGCGTGGCGTAAACTTTCAGCGGTAGTTGTAGATTTTTCTGTAGCGGGAAGTGTCTCTTTTTGAGGTGCTTTTTTTTCTGTTTTGCAAGAGAAACTAAGGATGGATAGTACGAATAAAAGGCAAAAAAATGGTTTGATTGATCGCATGAATATGGTTCCTAATTTTTTCAAAAGTACTATTATTTCCACTTTTTATGTAGCTAGAAACCAAAGAATGTTTATTTTTGCAGCGAATTTTGGTTTCGAGCATGCGTTAGCGTTCTCGGATTAAAAGGGAATCAAGTGAAAAGGCAACGCGCCTTCAGTCTTGAACTGTTCCCGCAACTGTAAGCATGTGCTGCGTATGCAGTACTTCATTTCAAAAATGAATTGCTATAACTACATGACCACTGAATTTTCGGGAAGGTATATAGCAAATTGCAAGTCAGGAGACCTGCCACTTTTCGTAATTAATGTCAAACTTTCGGGATAAAAGTTTGCGTATGGAAAACCCATGCTTTATTCCCATAAAACGAAAATTAAATGAAAAAAACAGTACTATCTGTTAGTGCTTTGTTTTTAGCTTGTACTGCCGTATTTGCACAAGAACATGACAACACTGAAAAATTAGATGAGGTTGTAATCTCAGATTCGCGTCACGCATTGAAACGTGAAAACTCTGGAAAAACGGTGATTACCATTTCTAGCGAAGAAATTAAAAGAAATCAAGGAAGAACCGTTGCTGAAGTTATTAATACTAAAAGTGGTATTGAAATTTTGGGAAGTAGAAGTAATGCAGGACAAAACCTCAGTTATTTTGTTCGTGGTGGAAACAACCGACAAGTGTTAATAATGGTTGATGGAATTCAAGTAAACGATCCTTCTTCGATTGCCAATGACTTTGATTTGCGTTTGATTGCTTTAGATCAAATTGAATCTATAGAAATTATAAAAGGAGCTTCCAGTACGCTTTATGGAAGTGGTGCAGCAACGGCTGTTATTAGTATTACCACTAAAAAAGCTTCTAAAGATACTATTGCTTTACGTGTAAATAGTTCTTTTGGAACCAATCAATCACAAGACGATCAAGATTATAATGTAACCGATTTCTCAAACAGTGCTCGTATTGATGGAACTGTAGACGATGTAACGTATGCTGTTAGTTTTGGTCATCAAAGTACCGATGGTTTATCTGCTGTAATTGGAGAAGAAAGCGATCGTTTTTCTCGTGTCAATACCAATGTACGTGTAGGGTATAAATTCTCTGATGCATTAAACGTGAGTGTTTTTGGTTCGCAAGATAAATTTAGAAATGGCTTTGATAATTCTTCACCAAGAGTTGATGCCGAATTTGAAAGTGTATCTGATCAATACCGTTTTGGAATTGCTCCAAAGTATACTTACAAAAACGGTAGTGTTACCATGAATGCTGCCTATACTACGATTGATCGTGAGTTTTTCTCTAATTTCCCATCAATGTTTGAGGGTGAAACGATTGCGGTTGATATTTTTAATAAGTACAACTTCAATAATAAATTCTACACCGTTGTGGGATTAAATTATATTGACAATCAGACTGTTTTTACCGAAGAACAATCTTCTTCAATTGTTGACCCGTATGTAAATGTAGTATATGTTTCTGATTTTGGATTGAACTTAAATGTTGGTGGACGTTTAAATAACCACAGTGAATACGGAACAAACTTTACATACAATTTGAATCCATCCTACCGAATGAAATTAGGAGAAGGTTATGCCAAAGTTTTTGGTTCGTATAGTACATCGTTTATTGCGCCATCATTATCGCAATTATTTGGAAACTTTGGACCCAATCCAAACTTAGAACCAGAAGAAAACACTACGTTAGAAGGTGGAGTAGAAGTGAAATTATCTGAAAAATTACGTGTAAGTGGTGTGTACTTCAACAGAAAAGAAGTAAACTTTATTCAATACACTGTTACAGATTTTACAACATTTGCTGGAGAATATCAAAATATAGATGAAGAGTTTACCGTAAATGGTTTTGAACTTGAAGTAGCTGCATCGCCAATTGAAAACTTAACAATTGATGCAAATTATACATTTACAGAGAAAAAAGATGTAAAAGTATTGCGCATACCAAAGCACAAAGCAAACTTAAATGTTGGGTATGCTTTTTCGTCTAAAACAAATGCAGGATTGTCTTACCAATATACTTCTGATCGTTTAGATACTGATTTTTCAACGTTTCAAGATGTAACATTGGAATCTTTTAGTTTAGTTGGAGCAAACCTAAGTCATACATTTAACAAACGTTTTAGCGGATTTGTTACGATAGACAATATTTTGAACGAAGATTACACAGAAATTACAGGATTTACCACACGAGGAACCAACGTTCGAATTGGCTTTTCTTTAAACCTGTAAAGTTTATTTAATACCTATTATAAGTTGAAAGCCATTGGGAAACCAATGGCTTTTTTTGATATTGTTGAAAATTAGGTGTTTATACGTTTACATGTTTCTAGGACTTGCATTATCTTGTAAAGAAAATTAAACAAACCACCATGTTACAACCATTTAAACGAAGTAAAGCCAAGACTTTTTCTTCTCCTGTTCCGTTTCCAGTCACTATTGTAAACAATTCAGCTTCCTTAAAAGAAGTTTTTATCATCATTAAAGGAATTGATGCTTCTATTCAAAATAATACAAAGCAACAGTTTTATGATCTTGGCACTAAGAAATGGGGAAACTCTGCGGTAGCTGTAAAGCTTTCTAGTTTGCCTTCAAGTACAAACCCAAAAGGGAACATTATAAACATGCCGCATATTAATTCGGGCATTGTATATCTTTCTTTTGGAAAAGCCATTACGTTTAGTGGACTTGTTCCGCCAGATTTTGCAAACCCTTCCAATCCGAATTTTAATATTACCTATGACAAATTCGAAATTTCTTTTTTGCCTACTGATGGATTCCCGTATATAGATATCACAAATGTTGATTTTTTCTGTGTGCCTTTACAATTAGAGGAAACCTTATCAAACGGCACTAAAAATGGTCCTAAAGGTTTTTCTGTAGATCAAGCAACGGTGTTTGCTAGTTTTAGTTCTAATTTGAAAGCCAACAATTGGGACGCTATTATTCAAGAAACTAAAAATGTCGCTACACAAAAATTTGAAGTATTACGCGTCATTGCTCCAAACAAAGCTTTGGTGGAACAACCGCCAGTGAGTCATAAATTTGATGCTTCGTTGTTTCAACATTATGTAGATCATGTTTGGACTTATTATAAAAGCGGAAGCGGAAAATCAATTAAAGTAGATATGTCTGAAATCTCAAAAGCAAATCCTAAATATAAAAATATTGTTTTTGAAGGTGTTGTAAGCAATGGAAAATTTGTGTTTTCAGGAAAAGATGCTCAAGGAAATCCACTTCCAGCTATTTCTTTTACTAAACCTGTTGGAAGCGATCTAATAAAAGATAGTATTTTTGGATGTGCCAATTTATTTGCTGCACCCAATAATACGCCAACGTCTGTTCCTGCAAAAAATTTAGGCGCTGCTTTTAATGTTGGAATTTTAGCGCATAAAGGTATTCCTGATGCCGTTTTGTCTTTAATGCCACCAACGTCAACACAGTCGCCAAACGGTAAAAATTGGACTTCATATAAATCACACTTTTATAACAATACATTTCAGGTTCCTGATCCAGCTAATCCAGCTAAAAAAATTGATATTGAGTGTTATAATGCCTACGCAGGTGTTATTCATGCAAATGCTATTGACAGAGATGATTATGCGTTTGCATTTGATGATGTTACACAAAGCGATTCTACACTAGCAAATAAGAATGCCACAGGTGCAATTGTCACCATTCAAAAACTCAATTAATAGTAAAAAATGAAAGAAGCGATCTAAAAAGTATTTCAAACGCTATTCTGAATTTGATTCGGTTTGATGATTTTTAACTTTTCGGATCGCTTCTTTTTGTATCTTGTTAGTCAAAATAATAGAATAATTCTTTGTAATTGCTGTAAAGATGCGTTCTCATTTACCAAAAAAAGAACGCTTCACATGAAAAAAGTCACTGTATTTATCTTATTTCTATCATTTCAAATGTATGCGCAGGTGGATAGTCTCGATTTGAAGTTGCAATCCATGAAAAATGATTCGACCAAAGTATTATTCCTCAACGACATTAGTAGAAAAAACTTTGGGAAAAATATCAAGTTGGCGTTTCAATACTTGCCAGAAGCAATCAAGATTAGCAAAAAACTTAAGTATGACAAAGGATTGATAGATTCCTATAAAAACTTAGGAACTGCCTATTATTACATCAGAAAATACGATAGTACAAAAGTATATTGGTACAAATCACTTCACTTAATTTCTCCTGATGATTTCAAGAAAAAAGGCGATGCATATAACAATATGGGCGTTTTATACCAACGACTCGGCATTGTTGATTCTAGTTTGGCAAATTACACCAAGGCCTTAGCAAATCGTGTAAAAGTCAACGATTCTGTTCCGATTGCAAAATCATACAATAATTTAGCTGCGTTGTACCGACAAAAAGGCGCATACCAAAAAGCGTTGGATTTCTATTTCAAAGCTTTGTCCATTTACAAAACAAATACACTACCAAAAGAAACCTCAGATGCGCTAAATGGTATTGCTTTGTTATACAAAGACTTAGAAGATTATGATAAAGCGTTGGCATATTTGGAAGAATCGTACGCCATTCGGAAAGAAATCAAGAATCCGAGACTTATAGCGAGTTCTACCAATAACATTGCTACGATTTATTACGAATTAGAAAAGTATGCAAAAGCAGCAGAATACTATCAAGAATATTTAGAATTTGCTATAAAAATTAATGACAAAAGAGGGTTGGCTGGTGCGTATTCAAATTTAGGAAACATTAGTAGTAAAGAGGGACAAGTAGAAAAAGCCATTGCATATTATACAAAAGCAAATGATTTATTTGTACGTATGGGCGACAAAGACAATATGGCGATGACATTTATCAACTTAGGTGGATTTCATTACAAACAAAAAAATTACGCAAAAGCGAATGCTTATTATATTCAAGCAAAAGAAGCTGCAGAAGAATCGGGTTCTTTACCGTATTTGTCAGAAGCGTTCAGAGGACTCACAGATTCGTACCATCAACTAAAACAATATCAAGAGTCGCACGTTAATTTTACTAAATATATTGCGGCAAAAGATAGCTTGTTCAATAAAGATGTTTCTGAAAAAGTTGCCTTCTATCAAGAGCAATACGAAGCCGAAAAGAAAGCAAAGGAAATACAAATTCTGAAAACAGAAACGGTTGAAAAAGATAAAGATATTGCGGTTTCAAAGCTGTATAGAAATTGGGCAATTATGTTTTCGGTATTGCTCATCATCACGTTGTTACTATTGTTCAATCGGTATAAAATCAAGCGAAAAGGCTTCAAACTGAAAGAAGAGTTACTCGAAAAAGAAAAAACAGCGGCCAATTTGGAAGTCGCACTTCAAAAAAAGGAATTGGAGTTAAAGTCGGTGGAATTGAGTTCTGTAACGATGAATTCTTTCCAAAAAAATGAATTGCTGTTACACTTAGGAAATAAACTCAACACATTAAAAGGTGCAGACATTCCAAAATCGAACGTCATTAACGAGCTTGAAAATTTAGTGAAACACGGATTGAATTTAGACGATAATTGGTCAACCTTTCAGAAGCATTTCAACAATGTACATCCAAACTTCTTTAAAGCGCTCAATGCCAAATTTCCTAATCTGACGAATAACGATCTAAAATCCTGCGCGTACATTCGTATGAATTTATCTAGCAAAGAAGTATCAATCTTAACGAATATAGAACCTAAAAGTGTAAAAATGCATCGCTACCGACTCAAGAAAAAATTAGAACTCACCAAAGAGGACGATTTGAAAAACTTTTTATTCAATATCAATTAGTGCAATTAAGTGAGCACAAGTGATTTTGACAACAACTTCGTAAAGTCTGACTTTTTGATTTGATTTAAGGCGAAATTCTCTTAGTTTTAGTCTTTATCTAAATTTATATTTATTAAGGTTTCGTTATGGTCGAAATAACTGAAATTCTTATCGCATACAGATTATCATCAATTAAAAAAACACGCAACAATGAAAAAACTTTTCCTATTATGTATCACCTGTTCCATATCGTTCTTTTCGTATGGACAGCTAAAAGAAAGTCAAGCCATAGACAGCATTTTTGTAGAATGGAATAAAGCAGATGTGCCTGGTTGTGCCTTAGGAATCATAAAAGACGGAAAACTGATCTATGCCAAAGGATATGGGATGGCAAATATGGAATATGATATTCCAAATAGTGCTTCTTCAGTGTTTAGAATCGGTTCAACATCTAAACAATTTACAGCTGCTTGCATTGTACTTCTTGCAGAACAAGGAAAACTAAACTTAACTGATAATTTAAAGAGCTTCTTTCCAGCGTTTCCTGATTATGCTGAAAAAATTACCGTAAGACATTTGTTAAACCATACTAGCGGAATTAGAGATTACCTTCAAATTTCCTATTTAAAAGGCTTAGGAGACGATGATTTTTATGTAGATGAAAACATTATGGAATGGTTAGTAAACCAGTCTGATCTCAATTTTTCTCCAGGGGAAGAATTTTTATACAGTAATTCTGGATATTGGCTCTTAGGTCAAATTGTAGACAAAGTAGCTGGAATGAATATGGCAGATTTTGCTCAGAAAGAACTATTTGAACCGCTAAAAATGAATGATACGCATTTTCATAACGATCACACGCAAATAGTGAAGCATAGAGCCTCTGGGTATATGCCAGCTAGTAAAGACAGTTTTAGAATTAGCATGACAACCTTAGACATGATTGGTGATGGCGGCATCTTTACAACCATAAACGATATAAAAAAATGGGATGATGCATTCTATAGCTCAATGGTGTTAAGTAAAGCATTTTGGAAGGAAATGACCAAACAAGGTGTACTCAATAATGGAGAAGTCATTGACTATGCTTCTGGTTTAATGATACGCAAGTACAAAGGTTTAGAAACGATCAGACACGGAGGCGCGTTTGTTGGTTTTAGAGCAGAATTGTTACGCTTTCCTGCGCAAAAATTGGCTATTGCAATATTTGCGAATAGAGGAGATGCCAATCCATCAGCAATGGCAAATCAAGTTGCAGATATACTATTGAAAGATGTGCTTATTGAAGAAGTTGTCAGTAAAACTAAAAAGGCTCCAATTGCTGTTTCTGAAGAAGAATTTCAGTTAAGTCAGTTAGTTGGTAGTTATGAAATTCAACCTGGAGTGATTGCTAAAATATCTATTAAGAATGACTCCTTAAATGTTTTTCAAGTTTGGAACAAATCAACATATAACATTGTAAAAGAGAGTACAAATCAATTTGTAATTCCAGGAACAGATAATTTGATTTTTACGTTTTCCAATTTAAAAGATGGTTATGCACAAACACTTTCCGTTTTGCAAAATGACCTAGAAACAAAGGCACAAAGAAAAGAAGAAGTTGATTTTTCAAGTATTGACTTAAATGAATATTCAGGTAGCTACTACAGTAAAGAATTAGATGCGACGTATAATTTTGAGATTGAAAACGACGTATTAACACTGAACATTCAGGACAAACTAATATCAATAGATTGTACCATAAGTGAAATTGACAAATTCAGAACGCAATTCGGACTCGTCAGGTTTCAAAGAACAGATGGTCAAATTTCAAGCTTTGAACTAGACTCTGGTAGAGTGAAAAATTTAAAATTCCATAAAAAGTAATTAATTATCAACCGTATTATTGTTAATGCAAACTAACGTACCAAAATCCGAAAAGGTTTTCTATGTTGGTTTGCATTTGCACATCTTATACAAATACCTTGTCTATACTTTTACACTAAATTAGTAAGCTAAAAACAATCAACACTATTCAGAAAGTACACAACAAATAAAAAATAAATACTTAGTTTATATTCACTATCATTTCTTCAACAAAACGCGTATTTAATTTCTGCAATTAATATTGTAGTAAAAATACTAAGTCCAAAGGGTGAAAACACTAAATCTTACTATTTACAGGCGTTTCTAGCCGTATGTAGACCATTTGTAGACGGTCAAAACTTTTCAAGAAATCAATTTTAGTCTTGTTTTGTGAAACAATACCAGATGATTATATCTCAATATATAAGAAGGATATGATCGCTATATTTTTTACTAACTATTAAAATAAATTTCATGAAAAAACAACTACTATTTTACATTTTAATGATTCCCTTACTAGGATTTTCGCAATACGCATTGCAAGGAAATATTATTGCAGATGCTGGTGGATTATCAAATGACAGATTTGGAGGTAATTCTGCAATTAATGCCTCAGGAGACTTTATAGTGATAAGTGCTACAGAATATGATGGCATCACTGGAACAACATCAGGTATAGGTAAAGTACAAGTGTATCAATTTATTTCTGGTAGTTGGACACAAGTTGGCAGTGATTTAATCGGTGATGCAGCTGGAGATAATTTCGGAAATAGTCTTGCCATCAGTGCAGATGGATCTATCATTGCAGTTGGCGCTGCACAAGCAGATGGAAGTGGTACAGGAAGAGGACTCGTCCGTGTGTATGAAAACATAGCAGGAACATGGACACAACTTGGATCAGACTTTACAGGATCAGCAGATTTTGCGAATGTAGGAAGTGCTGTAGACTTAAGCGCAGATGGAACAAAAATTGCTATTGGTGCTTCTGGAGTGAATACAGCAAGAGGAGAAGTAAAAGTGTACGAATACGGCGGAGCATCTTGGGCACAATTAGGAAGCACGATGAGCGGAATTGTAAATGGAGATCGGTTTGGAGATGCAGTAAACTTCAATGCGGATGGCACATTTTTAGCTATCGGAATTCCTCTTTCAGATGCAAATGGTTCGGCAAGTGGAACAAACTCTGGACAAGTAAAAGTATATGAATACACCTCAAATTGGAATCAAATTTTTGTGGATGCTATTATAGGTCAAAGCTTTTCTTTAGGAACCAAAGTCGCATTGAGCAATGATGGAAGTGTATTAGTTGCAAGTGCGCCACAGGCCAACGATCCGGCAAACGGTTCTGGATTTGTAAGAATATATAAGTATAATGGAACTTCTAACACGTATGTATTTACCGCTAGTGTTAGTGGAGAAAGTAATAGTGATCGCTTCGGAAATTCAGTTGCCGTGAGCGATGATGGAAACTTTTTAGCCGTTGGTGCTCCTTTTAATGATAGTAACGGAGCGAGTTCTGGAGAAGCATATTTATATGAAAATACTTCTGGAAACACTTGGACTCCTGTATCTGGAATCTTTAATAACTCAAATGGCGCAAGTGACTTTGCAGGTACTTCTGTAGGGGTAAGCGATAATGGCGCCTTTTTTAGTATTGGATCTTTTAATGCAGACAATCCAATAAATAGCAACACAAATACAGGAATCGCAAAAGTATTTGTAGATAGCTCGCTATTAAGTGTAAAAAACACAGAATTCAGCAACACATTTATAACATATCCAAACCCTGTAACGGATTATTTAGCCATTTCAAGCACAAACAACAAAACGATTACATCAGTGAAACTTATGGATGTTTCAGGAAGAATAGTCTATCAAAAAACAACTTCATTCACAGAAGCTTCAATTGATGTTACTAAGCTTCAAACAGGAATGTATGTATTAGTCTTGAAAAGTGATATGAAAACCATCATACGAAAAATAATAAAACGTTAGTTTGCAGGCACTTTTTGTATGTACAAATTCGCAAAAGAGGTTGTAGTCTTGAATTTGTAATTTTTATCACTAGAAAAGCGCTTCTAAGAAATTAGGAGCGTTTTTTGTTTTTTAAAATGAGTAGTTTTTTACTTTGTAAAGATTTCGACAACACCATTTTTAGAAATGTGCTCAAACCCAGCAATTACTTGCGATTCTTCATACTTCTGAATATACTCTATATGTCCAACTTTTAAAGTTTGCAATATTTTAAAAGCCGTTTTTACGGTCAATGGTTTTCTGTTGAAAATAATTAAAGGTCTAGTATTTACTGTGAATTGTCCGCTAAAATAACGTTCTTTCACTCGTATTAACACCTTTTTTTTAAACGTTCGTTTTTGTTTAATTGCATTAGTTATAATAATTGGTAACACATCATAATCAATAGGTCCACATCCAATACGATGCTTTTTTGCATCCAAAAAGTAAATGCTTCGAAATACAGATGTATCATATTTTTTCAGTGCTAAATCAACACTATTAAAAGTGCTGTCGGCTCTTTTTTGAAAAGGAATTCCATCAATAATAAAAAGAGATCCAATTTTTAAACTATCACTTGCGTGAAGAAACCGTTTTTGGATGTATTGCTCAATTTCTGCACTTGTATAAAAGTTAGATACTTTTTGGGAAACATTCTTTCTGGTTACACATGAAGACATAAAAAGAACGTTCAACAGCGCGAATAGTATAAAATATATTTTCGTTTTCATTTGATGCAGATTCGTTACATTAAAACTACAATCACTTCAAACAATATAAAAGCATGATTGAGTTAACGCAACGTTTCAATTCGCGAAAAGCATAGTTGAAAAAGTAAGTATTTAGCTAATTGCATAAAAAAACGCTTCTAATCATTTAGAAGCGTTTTTGTAAAGTATATTTTTTTATCAGAATTATTCCTGAGGAAGAATCAATTTATGATTTTGTAAAGCATCATCACTATCATTAATTTTAAGGTCGATATACATACGATCAGCAGTAATTCTGCGTAATTTTGTATCCGTAATGAAGTCAATCGGAACTATTTTATGATTGTCAACGTTCATCGGTCTTCCTGCTGCTGCAATATTTGCTAAAGCTGCAGCTAATAAAGGTTCTGTTTCATCACCTAACACACCAAGATTTGTCAAATCTTCAGCAAGCTCAATTTCAGGGGTTAATCCGTCAGTATAATTAGAAAAACCAGCACTATTTTCAAGACGTGAAACTAAGGGTTGCATTGCCCATTTGTGATTAGGATTTAATTGCGCGTCACTAAATGTCCACGATGGCGAGTCGTACAAACTAAAAGATGCTTCGTTTTTTCCTCTAGTAGTTGTCCCTACTTGTATGACTTCTATATACGGATCTAATGAGTTGATCACCAATTCACTTGCAGAAGCAGAGCTTCCTGTGGTAAGTACATATACTTTAGTCAAACCTAAGCTATTAATTGCGGCACCAGTTGAAAGTGTGCTTGTAAAATAGCGGTTTTCTTGTTCGTCGGTCAGCTGTGGCTGAATTTTGTCGTTGTAGCGAAATTTCGTAAACAATTGCCCATCAAACTGTCCTGTTACCATGCTACTTAATCTAATAGCAGTACTTACAAATCCACCTGGATTGTAACGAAAATCTAAAACTAGATCAGTAACACCTTGTGCTTGAAAATCACCAAACACACCATTTAATTGTGTATCAAAGTTAGACACAAACTGATTGTACATAATATATCCAACTTTTTTAGTGCCTACATCAATTGTAGTGTTTATTAAAATTGGATTTTCGGTAATGCTAGATTTTGTGAGATCAATATTTCTTCCATTTGGTGTAATAGATCGTACGCCGTTATTAACGGTTAAATCTGCCAAATTGAATGTATATGAAGTAGGATCAAGTAATCCTAAATTATTATCTGTTTCAGAATTAAAAAATAAACTTTGTCCGTTGACAGCATATACTATATCACCACGACGAATATCTTTTCCGTCGGCGTCAGATCCTGGGATGATGTAACGTACATATCCTATGACTTCATTGCTTCCGTTATTAAGAAAAATATAACTAATATCAACTCCATTAGTGTCTGATGTTCCTTGCTGTGAATTTTGTAATTGATCATAATCACTCACAATTACGCTAAAACGATCATCAGGATGACGTAAGTGCTCAAATAAGTCTGCCGGATTTGGGAATCCTTGTAAAAAAGCAATAAATCCTTCCGCATCATCAAGTTTGCTATCGGCTAAGTCCGTTACTTCACCTTGCCAAAAATACCAAGTGTTTAATCCTTTCCATACAAAATCTTGAATTTCAATATTTGCGGGAACACTAAACAAATTGTCATCTTGATCTGTACAACTTGTGAACACTGTAGAAACAGCTACACATAGGAATAGCAATTTTTTTATATTCATAATTTTCTTTATCATAGTTTGTGTTTACTTTTATAAACATTAAAAATAGCTACAATATTGTAAAATAAAAATTATTTGTAACAAATTCGTAACTCGCTCGTCTTCCTTATAACTAACCGAAATCAATAGATCATACTGATGAAACAGTCAGATTTTTTAAATACAGTATTGCCTTTTAAGGACAAATTATACCGATTGGCGAAGCGTTTGTTAGTTTCTAATGAAGAAGCAGAAGACGCAACACAGGAAGTATTGATGAAATTATGGTCTAAGAAATCGAAAATAGAAGCGTATAATAATGTGGAGGCTTTTGCCATGACGATGACTAAAAATTATTGTTTAGACAAATTAAAATCAAAACAAACAAGTAATTTAAAATTAGTTCATAGCAATTATAAAGACGAAAACACATCATTACAGAAAGAAGTAGAATTAAAAGATAGTGTCAGTTTTGTTCATCAGATTATGGAAGAACTACCAGAGCAACAAAAAATTATCATACAATTGAGAGATGTAGAACAGTATGATTTTGATGAAATTGCCAAAGTAGTCAACATGAATCCGACAGCAATACGCGTAGCACTATCAAGAGCAAGAAAATATATAAGACAAGAACTTATAAAAAAACACAACTATGGAGTTAGCTAACATAGAAAAATTAGTAGAGAAGTATTTTGAAGCAACAACAACTGTTCGAGAAGAACAAGCGTTGAAATCGTATTTTTCACAAAAGAATGTGGCGCCGCATTTGGAAGAATACCGACCATTGTTTCAATATTTTACCGATCTAAAAGCCGAGAAGTCTACTCGCAACGTTCCATTACAACCTAGAAAAAACTATTTAAAATGGATTTCTGTTGCCGCTGTATTTGTTCTCACTACCGGACTATTCGTGAATGAATGGTACAAACAACGACAAGCAGAAGATGCTTTTCAAGATTTTAAAATGGCGATGTCGCTCGTGTCAGAAAATATTAATACAGGAGCGAGTCATATCAACTATTTAACGCAATTTGAAGAAACAACGAACAAAATTTTTAGAACAGAAAACTATTAGAAAATGAAAAAGGTTATATTATTAGTAATGTTATTGGCGTTGCCAGTACTTACATTTGGACAAGATATTTTTAAGAAATATGCAGATAACGAAAACGTAACGTACGTATCTATAAGCCCTAGAATGTTTAAAATGCTTACAGATATCGGTATAGATGCTGATGATCCAGAAGCTAAAGAGTTTTTGAAAATGGTAAACAGCATGAAAAGCTTGCAAGTAATCGCAACAGAAGACAAAGGAATTTCAGCTGATTTGAAAAATTGGGTTGGAAAACGTTCTTCGAACTTAGAAGAGTTAATGCAAGTAAGAGACGGAGATACACGTGTAAAATTTTACGTAAAAGAAGGGAAAAGTTCAACACACGTAAAAGAGCTTTTAATGTACATCACAGGAATTGAAGACAAGATACAGTTGACAGACAGAAAAATCAATACTGTAGTAGTTTCATTACTCGGAGACATTGATTTGACACAAGTATCAAAACTTACACAACAAATGAACATTCCTGGTGGCGAACACTTAAAGAACGTTAAGAAAAACTAATACACGCACTGCTTACATAAATGCGTCAATGAACAATTTTTGTTCGTTGACGCATTTATACATATATTCATCACATCAAAAAACAATCAATCATTATGAAAACAATTTCATCATTTTTACTGCTGTTATGTATTGGCCTTGGACTCACAAGTTGTTCGGATAAAAATAGTTTGCAAAATTATTTTATTGACCATGCAGAACAAACGGGCTTTTCATCGAGCACTTTTCCAACCAGTCTTTTACGTCAAGAAGGAATAGAGTTAACAAAAAAACAAGAAGAAGCCTTAGATGCCGTAGCTCGAATAAATTTATTATTCTATAGATCAACGCCCGAAAAGCAAACAGAATACATCGAAGAAAGAAAAAACATTAAGACTATATTGAAAAATGAGAAATATGAAGAATTAATGAATTTAGGCAACAAAGGTGTTGTAAAGTATATTGGGACTGACTCCGCCATGGACGAAATTATCATTTTCTTATCAAGTAAAGAAATGGGATTTGCCGTTACGCGTATTATCGGAGATGATATGACGGCTGAAAAGTTTATGGAATTATACAAAATGACACAGCAACGAAATACACCATTAAATTTTGACTTGGGAAGTCTTACAAATCTAATGGGCTCCAACTAAAAAAGTGGATACATGTATGCAACATACGTGTATCCACTTTCTTATATAAAAGTGAAAATTATCTATTCATAAAGTAAATACAGGCCAATGCAATAATGGCAAGCACTGTAAAAAACACAATTTCTTTAATTTCCCTTTTTCTTATTTGCAAACGATTCTCATAATCGCGCTCTATAACTTCTTCGTGTGTTTTTCGATTATACGTATCTAGGAAGCCCTTATGGAAAGTGACAATTCCTTTTCTGAAATCTTTTGAGCTAACGTTGTCTTTAGCTAAAAGGACACATTCAAAACTTTCATATAAATCGAAATCAGAAAATTCATTCGATTTATCATTGATAACAGATAAGGTACTAGTGTCTACTCTTGGGAGTTTTACAACACCTTCTATAAGGTGATCTAATGCTAATTTCTTTAGGACTTCGTCGAGATTACTATTCATATTCCCGAAATGAATACCTTCTCCGTAGGCATCATTGATAAAACCTTTAAATGCTTTATTGTAAACTCTTTTTTTAACTTGGAGTCTACCTTTTATTTGCTCAGCATTCAAACTTAGATCGTTATTCGATTGTGTGAGTTTGATAGTCACAATATTTATGTTGTTAGTTCTTGGGCATTGCAAAATTAAAAAAAAAACGTTGTGAAGTACTATATAATTGCTAAATTCCTGTATAATTGCTCGGATTTATTTTCTTTAATTCCAATTTTACATCCTCAGAAATTGCTAAAGTGTCAATAAAATCGGCGATTAACGATTGTGTTATCTTTTCATTAGTCCTTGTCAATCCTTTTAAAGCTTCATACGGATTTGGGTATTTTTCTCGTCTCAAAATGGTTTGAATAGCCTCAGCAACTACTGCCCAGTTATTTTCTAGGTCTTCTTCAAACTTCGCTTTGTTCAATAAAAGTTTATGCAAACCTTTCAAAGTAGACTGAAAACCAATCAACGTATGCCCAAAAGGAACACCTACATTTCTTAATACTGTAGAATCGGTTAAATCGCGTTGCAATCTTGAAATTGGTAGTTTTGCTGATAAATGTGTAAAAATAGCATTTGCAATGCCTAAATTACCTTCACTATTTTCAAAATCAATTGGATTTACTTTATGTGGCATCGCAGAAGAGCCAACTTCTCCCTTTTTTATTTTTTGTTTAAAATAATCCATGGAAATGTACGTCCAAAAATCACGATCCAAATCAATAATAATCGTATTGATACGTTTCATTCCGTCAAAAATTGCTGCTAAATGATCGTAATGTTCTATCTGCGTCGTTGGAAACGAGTGATGTAATCCTAAAATACGTTCTACAAAATCATTTCCAAACGCTTTCCAATCAATAGTTGGATACGCCACTTTGTGTGCATTAAAATTCCCTGTAGCGCCACCAAACTTTGCAGCATGCGGAATTACAGACATATTTGCTACTTGCGCTTCAATACGTGTAATAAACACTTCAATCTCTTTTCCTAAACGTGTTGGCGAAGCAGGTTGTCCGTGAGTTCGCGCTAACATAGACACATCTGCCCATTCGTTTGCTAATTCCTTTAATTTCTCTAAAACTTTTACCAATTCTGGAAGGTATACTTGTTGAATGGCATCTTTGATAGATAATGGAATCGCCGTATTATTGATGTCTTGTGACGTAAGTCCGAAATGAATAAACTCTTTATAAGATGAAATATGGAGTTGATCAAATTTCTCTTTAATAAAATACTCAACAGCTTTTACATCGTGATTGGTCACTTTTTCAATGTCTTTGATCGCTTGTGCATCTTCAGACGAAAAGTTCTCATAAATAGCACGTAAATCGTCATACAGCGAAGCGTCAAAATCTTCCAATTGTGGCAACGGAAGATTGCACAAAGCGATGAAATATTCAATCTCGACTAAAACTCGGTATTTTATAAGCGATTCTTCACTAAAATAAGTAGCTAGAGCGATGGTTTTACTGCGATATCTTCCATCAATTGGGGAAATTGCGTTAAGCGGAGTGAGCGTCATTGTATGTGTGTTGTTGTTTTAAGCACACAAATATACTTGTTACGTTGGATGTAGTAAAATTTTACGACTTCAAATTCGTGCTTTTTTCAAACGTTTCATCAGCTCTCTGGCTCTGGCTTTAAAAGCAGCACTTTGCGAAGCATAATCACGCTCTAAAATCAAGTACAATTCATCGTGAATCCAATCAAATTCGGTTCCTAACAAAAACAACGAACGCATGGAATAGGCTTTTACGGCAACTTTTTGATCGCTAATCATCCAATCGAAACAGGTTTCCGTAATTTTTTCACGCTGCTTTTTCGTTAATTTCTCTTTTGTCTGATTCGGATTTTTATGATAATACGCTTCTATTAAATATTCGGCAACTTTAGCTATTGGTCTTACAGCTGGATCTAAATGTACTGTGTGCATTTTTTCTGTATACATATCTAAATAGGGGAGAATTGCGTCTAAGCGTTCTCTAGCAACAAACTCAAACAACCATGCAGCTCTTGGCGAAATTTTATCATCAACCGTAAAAACAACAGCTAGCAATGTTGGCAACAACTCCAAGTTATTTAAAACGATCTTTGAATAATAGTTTCGCTTCTCACGAGAATGATTAACATAATTTAATTCCGAATAAAGTTGTTCAAATGTCATTGTTTTTATAATTTAGACTGCTTAAAAATAACAAAATGAAGATACTTAAAAAAATAGCAGTTTTAGCATTGATCGCATTGGTAATTTTACAATTTTTTGGACCGGAAAAAAATGTAGGTGATGTGGCTGATTTAAAGCCTTTTATGGAAGAGACAAATATGCCGAGCTCTGTAGCAGCTAGTTTTAAAGTAGCATGTTACGACTGTCACTCAAGCAATACGCGCTATCCTTGGTACAGCAATATAGAACCTATTTCTTATTGGATGGCGGAACATGTAGAACATGGAAAAGAAGAATTAAACTTTTCGGAATGGAGTACGTATTCCGTGAAACGAAAAGATCATAAACTAGAAGAAATCATCGAAGAAATAGAAGAAGGGCACATGCCAATTCCTTCCTATTTATGGACACACGGCGACGCAAAACTATCTGAAGCTCAAATCAAAGAAATTGATGCTTGGGTACAAGAAGCAAGAGCTTTTTTAGCTGTTGAGTTGGAAAGAGCGCAGTAGGTTCTTTTCTTAGGTCTTGGGTGTTTGGTGAGTTTGCATTAATCACAAATCAACAAATTGACAATAAAAAGTTAATAGTTTATAAGTTTACTAGTTCATGGTTTGAAGCAAAAAGGTAGTTTTTAACCTTACAAGCAACCAACAACTAAACTCCTACCAACTTCTCCACAACATCAACAACTCCAACAGAAGCTTTTTCGGCAATAATTGTTAAATTTTGGTAGGCACTTTTGTTGACCGAAGGTTTTGGATCAATGAAATAAATAGGAATGTTTTGTGGCACGAAATTAATCAAACTTGCGGCAGGATATACTTGCATAGAAGTGCCAATAATGATTAAAATATCAGCTTGCGAACATGTTTCAATAGCGGTTTCTATCATAGGAACATCTTCTCCAAACCAAACAATATGCGGACGCAACTGTGAACCACGTTTGCATACATCGCCTACATGAATATCACCTGGGCAATCATATATTTTGTACGGATACTGAACACCACGCATTTTGGACAATTCGCCATGTAAATGAATAATTTTTGAACTTCCTGCGCGCTCGTGTAAGTTGTCTACATTTTGGGTAACAATCGTTACATCATATGTATCTTCAAGCGAAACTAAGGCTTTATGACCTGCATTTGGCACAACTTCTTTCAATTGTTGTCTTCGCTGATTGTAAAAATCTAATACCAACGCTGGATTTCTTTCAAAACCTGTTGGCGAAGCCACTTCCATAATATCATGACCTTCCCACAATCCGTCTGCATCGCGAAACGTTTTAATACCACTTTCGGCACTAATTCCAGCGCCTGTTAATACCACTACTTTTTCTTTTTCCATCTATTATAAATACGTGCGTTAGGTAAGTGTAAAAATTCGTTTGAAGTGTCATCTATAAAGTCGATGAGGTCTTTTTTATTGTATTCATCGTTTTCAATCATATTGTTTAAGAGTACAATATTATCTTCGTGCTTTTCCAAAAAATCATACAAATACATCAAATTGAGTTTGGCACTTTCAAAGCCTGGATACTCTATAATAGTATTGGCATAGGCTTTTTCGGCTGCTTCATAATCTTCAAATTTCCAGGCAGCATTTCCACGGATAAAATCTAAAAAAAGGTCTTCAGTAATGGCTTGAATTTCGTCCAAAAGTTGCATGGTCATATTGTAATTTTTCAGCATTACATAATAATCTATAGCTATGAGTTTGGTAGTAGGATCATTTGGAAAACTTCGCAGCAATTCATCAAGTGCTTCTAAATGATAAACAGGATTCACCTTAGCCGCAATTTTAATTTTTGTGGCAAAATATGCTTTTGTTTTTGTGAATTCTCCCGTAAGGTTATGCACCAAATCAAACGCCTGTTTGTGTCTTTTTTGACGTAATAGCGTTCGATAGCGTCCAAAGAAAACCATACCTTTCAAGCGTTCTCGATTTACTTCCAAACTTTCCCCAGGAATGCTTAATTGATACAAATCCTGATACATTTCACTTAAATACTGACCTACAGAATACAAAAAAATATCTTGTAGTTGAAATTCTCCATTTTCAAAACTTAGTTGATAATCATGATAATTCAATCCGCCATCATCAGAATAATAGCGAAACAGCAAATGATACTTTCGTTCGTCTAAATGATAATAATAGTTTACAATACTATAAGAAGCTCCATTTTCAATCGCAGTTAGAATTTTTTTAGGGAACATGTGAAATTTCTCAAAAAAAACACCATCTCTAAACGCACGATTAAACTCTCGCATTGTCACATCTTCTGAAATATTTTTATTAACTGAAATGACTTTTTTGGCAAAACGTTCCACATTAAAATGATCCATAAAAAAAGAAGAATCTTCCTCATAGAAAGAATCTGCCAAATTTTGCCCTAGTTCAATTACTTTTTCGTCATTTGCGTCCACATTCTTTGCATACACTTCATCAGTTTCTTGAGAAAAAACAGCGATACAGCATAAAAATAGGAGACAAGAGAAAATATATTTCATGTAAAATACTTTAAGAACTACTAAAATAGTCAATTTATCACTTTTTTTATAATGGATTTGTAAAACATCATTCGATTTTGCTCGCTAGTGTTTTTATGATAGTTTTGCAACATGATCGATAAAGATGTAGTAGCACATTTAGAAAGCTATCTTACAGAACGAAGAAAAGGATTGTTTGCCAAAGTATTAGCGCAACGAACACGCCATTTTACAGTTGCTGTAGAAGATGTATATCAATTGCACAATACCAGCGCAGTGTTGCGAAGTTGTGATGTTTTTGGCGTGCAAGACGTGCATGTTATTGAAGAACGCTTAGGGAAAAAGATGGACCGTGAAATTGCCATGGGCGCGCAAAAATGGGTAGACATTCATCGCTACACAGATACCAAAAGTTGCATTGCAAACTTAAAAGCGCAAGGATACCGAATTATTGCGACAACGCCACATACAGATTCTCAGTATTTGCATGAGTTTGACATTACCCAAAAAGCGGCTTTCTTTTTTGGAAAAGAACGTGAAGGTTTAAGTGAAGAAGTACTATCACAAGCAGATGTATTTTTAAAAATTCCGATGGTTGGTTTTACAGAAAGCTTGAATATTTCAGTATCGGCAGCAATTACACTTCAACACACGACAAATGCGTTAAGAAATTCTGATATCGCTTGGCAATTGACGGATGAAGAAATGTTGCAAAAGCGTTTTGATTGGTGCAAAAAAACGATTCGTAGTTTTGATGATATCCTAAAACGGTATTACGAGATACATCCCAAATAAACAGTTTCAGTTTTCATTAAAAAGTAGGAGCTGATTTATAGATTTATTAATAAATAAATTGTGTAAATCAAACATACTATTGATGCGATGATGGACGGAATTAAAATGAAAAAAGTAATAATACGATCCTTAGTGCTTAAGTGTCCCATAATTCAAATCTTTTAAGAATTCTTTATCAAGGAATAAAAAAATCAAGCAATAAAAGAATCACTAAATCAATGAATTACAAGTTCAGATATGAAGCGCAAATTATCTGATAAACGGTACTATTTGTAAGAAAAGTATTTGTTTTATGTTTTTAGGGAAATGCTTCGTTCACACAATTTTTGAAAATAAAAATAGCTGTGAAGTTACTTTTTTACTACGTTGGCTTCGTATAAATCAATCCAATCACTTGGCGACATTTTTTGAGCTAGCTCAGTAATTAAGGCATACGGAATATCGTTCATTTTTTTAAATCGGATACAACTTTTTCCCATGTCCAATTTGTATTTGCAATGTTTAGGATATTCGGCTACAAACCAATCCATCAATTCTTTATTGGCGTAAATTCCCATATGGTACAACGCTACAAAATTTTTCTGAGAAGCAAAACTGATAAAAGGCAACGGTAACTTTGGATCGCAATGATATCCATTTGGATAAGTATCATGCGCTACCACATAGGCAGGCATATTGTAGCCAATTGTTTCCGTAAAACCAGCTGGTAAATTTTCTTGAAAGATGTTTCTAATTTTGGTGATGACTTCTTTTCGTTCTTCAGGGAGTTGATCTATATAAGCATCTACAGAATTTGCTTCGTATTTCATATTGTTAGTGTTTTAGGTGTTTAAATGTACTATTTTTTTGAAAATAATCTAAAATATTTCAAAATCGGATTTCTTCCTTACCTTGGAATTAACTTATAAAATCATACTTAAAGTACAATCATATCATATAAATTCTTAACTTTTTACTTCAAAATCAATCTAAAACATCTTAAAATCCATTTAGAAAAATAAAATAAAACATTATGGTAAACTGGTTTGAAATTCCGGTAACGGATATGGAACGCGCTCAAAAATTTTATGAAACTGTTTTTAAGGTTTCTATCAAAGTTCAAAATCTTGGCAACTTGTTGTATGGTTGGTTTCCACCGAAACCTGCGGCAGAAAGCTGTACTGGCGCTTTGATACAGTACGAATCGTACGTTCCAAGTAAAACAGATGGCGTATTGATCTATTTTTCTTCAGAGGATATTGATACAGAATTGGCAATTATTCCCGAAGCTGGCGGAACCGTAGTGCAAGGAAAAACCCAAATTTCACCCGATACAGGATATATGGCGGTTTTTATAGATTCCGAAGGAAATAGAATTGCGTTATTTTCAAGAGCATAATACTTGTGAAACTATTTGAAAAACATACAAAACGTCATGCTAGACTTGATCCAGAATGACGTTTCTTAAGTTTCCTAACAAAACTTCTAACTAATATCTATCTTGGTTTTGTAAGCTTATATCTTACCCAAAAATCATCTTACAACTGATGCAATAACACAATCGAAAACTCAGAATCAATCGTTACTTTTCCGTTGGAAACAGTCGCGGTTTTTCCTGAATAATGATCCGTAATATTAGCGCCATCTGCAAACTGCTTGTCTACAGATATTTCTTTTTTCCCTTTCGGGAGATCCAATCCTACGACCACTTTATCAGTATTGTAGGTTCTGGAAAATGTATACGGACTTTTTGAAATCATTTTGTGTGTTCCCGCACCAATAGCTGGATGTACTTTTCTAAATTGACCTAGTTTTTGCCAATGTGAGAGTAGTTTTTTCGTTTCTGCATCGTTCATCATGTCCCAATTCATAAACGAACGTAACGTTGCATCGCCAGTTGTTCCTTCAATGATGAGCGGACGTTTGGTTTCGTCTCCATAATAAATTTGAGATATTCCTGATGTTAATAACAATTTAGTTGCCGATTCAAAAGGTTTGGTTCTAGCTTTATCAAAAGGATCACCATCGTCATGTGAACTGATATAATTCATCACGCTTTTCCCTTTTAAATCAGTATGGAGAATTCTGTCATATTTAGAGAAGATACTTTCGTAATCGCCACGCGCATCATACTTAAATTGAAAGTTGATCAAATTGTCAAATCCGTTTGCGTAATAATCTACCTTAGTATCACCAAAATCATAAAAACGCTTGTTGTCAATTCCATAACCGTACAATTCACCCAACATAAAAAAGGCAGTATCATCTAGTACTGCATCAGGATTTGCTGTTTTCCAATCTGTAAACGCTATCTGAGCTTGCTCATTCAAAGCATTCCAAGCTTCTTCTTCTACGTGTTTTACAGTATCAACTCTATACCCATCTACACCGTATTCGCGTACATAATCTGTCAACCATTTAACAATATAGTTTTTTGGACTTTTTTCTAAACCAGTTTTCTTGAAGAAATCTTCTAATTCTTTCATCTCCGCTTCATAGCGACCTTCCGCTTTCCACTTTTCTACTAATGGTGTAGGTAAAGAAACCGCTTCGTTACTATTCGTCAAGATATCTGGAAGATTTTCTACTAATGTACAACTCACGGCAGAATCTTGATCCTTATATGTACATCCAGGACCTGTGCGAACCCAAGTTTCATCCCAAACAGGATCTTTTTCGGTTACGGGTCCTGTATGATTCATTACGACGTCCATTAAAATTCGGATTCCGTGTTCATGTGCCGTTTCCATCAATTCTTTGAAATCAGCTTCGGTTCCAAAATTCGCATCAAACTGTGTCCAATCTTTTGTCCAATAGCCATGAAATGCATACGTATTTCCTGTGCCTTCGTCTGTACTATCGTGAATTTGCTCTAACACGGGCGAAAACCAAATAGCATTCACGCCCAATTTGTCAAAATATCCATCTTTTATTTTTTGAGTGATTCCAGCCATGTCGCCACCCATAAAACCACGCAGTGTAGCGGGTTCCTTCGTACGATCGTAATTTAGGTTGTTTGCTTCATTTCCATCATTAAAACGGTCTGTCAGCATAAAATATACATTGGCAGCTTCCCATACAAAAGGTTGTACTTCGGCAGTGGTTTTTTTAACAGTTTCAGATGGTTTTGTTTTACATCCAAAAAGGAAAGAGAAAATACATACTAAGACGAATAAATGCTTCATATTGCGACTAAATTTTTGGTTAATCTATTGCAATATAAAGGTTACGTTGCTTTTTTCATATTGAAAAATTCGGATCGAATCAAAAAAGAGAAACTACAACGATTGAGTTGTTAATTTTCTTAATAACTTATTTTCTTTTCTTGAGAAAAAATCAAAAAAGAGCGTAGATTTTTATGTTTTTGTGAACCTGAAAAAGCTTTTTATATCGTTTTTTGAAGAATGCTTACTTTTTCTTTTGTCTGCTCAACACTTTGTATTCTTCATAGCAATCATTAATTGCATCCAATACTTGAAGATCGTTAGCGTTGGTGATAAACGTTTTAGAATAGTTGCACAGCGATAAAATTTCGTCAATATCTACACGTTCAACTTGTAGTAATTCGCGCAACATTTGACGATCAAACTTGGATGAAAGCAAATCTCTAATTTTATCATCTTCTTTCATTTGACGCAATTTGCGCATTTGTTTCGGTTTTTTGCCGAAAAGATTCTGTAAGAAATCAGCAGGATTAAAAATAGCGCCTAATACAGAAGAAATGGCTCCTGGCGCTTTTTCGCCCGCTTCATATCCGGTAGAAAGTCCCGCAATACGGTAACGATAATTTGGTCTGAGTGGAACATTTTTGGCATCAATCTCTAAATATCCTGTCAGTTGATACGGCGTTAATACCACTTTTTCAAGCGCAAACGCTAATTCGGTCATTCTAATCGTAGAAGAACCTTTGTATTTCAACATGTCATTCGTAACACGTACTTTGATAGATTTGAATCCTAAAAAAGAAAAGAACAATGTGTCATCAGCTTTCGCATCAATTTCAAATTCTCCTTTTTCATTGGTCACCACACCTTTAATTGTTGTCAAATTCACAACGTGCACCGTTTTCATTGGCTTATCGTCGGCGTCATTGACAACCTTAGCGTACAACTTTTTCATTTCTTGTGCGGAAAGCGAAGTAATAGCTAAAAATAAAAATAGAAAAGTGTATACTTTTTTCATGTACGCAATTTTTGTAAAATAGTCTAAATGACTAATTGTAGCATAAAAATACTAAACAAAACGATAAAAAGTGCGCCGAAGCACACTTTTTACTTAATATTAACAATATTGTTGTTATTTTCTTCTCGATCTTCCACGGAATCGTTCGTTTCCACCAGCATTATCGCTTCTACGTCGTCTTCCACTGTTTGAAGCGCCGCTGTCGCTTCTGCGTCTTCTGCGATCGCCACCGCCACCGCCATCACGACGTCTTCTGCGATCACCGCCACCGCCGTCACGACGTCTTCTTCCACCGCCACCACCAGTGTTGGTAGATTCTTCAACATTGACAAAACGTCCGTCTACTTTAAAATCGGTAAAGTGTGCCAATACTTTTTCTTTTTGTTCTTTGTCCGTATTAAAGAATGAAAAACTTTCTTTCACATCCACTTTGTATACATCGTCACGTCCTAAACTTAAGGTTTCCTTTAAGAAATCCTTTAAACGCATCCAATCGTATCCATCTTTTTCTCCAACATTGATAAAGTAACGTGTGCTGTGCTCATTACTTTCATTACGAGACGAACGATCTTCACTATTGCCTTTTGGCTGATTGAGATCGCGCTTGTTTTTATAGTAATTGTAAAATCTGTTGAATTCTACAGAAACCATGCGTTTAATTAAATCTTCTTTAGACGTATCTTCAAAGATTTCCATGATTTTTGGCAAATATTCATCTACTTGCTCATTTACTTCAGTATTGTGAATTTTATTGGCTAAGTGAAACAATTGCACTTGGCAAATTTCCATACCAGTTGGAATGGCTTTTTGCTCAAATTTCTTTTGAATTTTACGCTCAATCGACTTGATTTTACGCATTTCACTTTTGGTAACAATGACCATAGAAACTCCTGTCTTTCCTGCTCTACCTGTACGACCGCTTCGGTGTGTATAGGTTTCTATTTCATCTGGTAATTGGTAATTGATAACGTGTGTAATATCGTCAACATCAAT
>CAZHSA010000011.1:0-27600 GCA_964535135.1 uncultured Kordia sp. | reverse complement strand
TGCAACCTGAAGCGGGCGATTGTCCAATTTGCGGCATGGATTTGATTCCTGCACAGCAAAGTACAAATGAAGTGTCGCCAAATCAGTTTCGCATGACGGAAAACGCAATGGCACTCGCAAACATTGAAACGACTAAAATAGCAGAAGGAACGGCAAGTACAACAGCTTTGAAACTTACGGGAACCATTGAAGCCAACGAAAAGACCAATGCGACACAAACGGCACATTTTGGCGGTCGCATTGAAAAATTATTTGTGAATTTTACAGGTGAAGAAGTCAGAAAAGGACAAAAAATTGCATTGATGTATTCTCCAGAATTGGTGACCACACAGCAAGAATTGTTAACAGCCATGCGCATGAAAGCTTCACAACCAGAATTGTACAAAGCCGTTCGAAACAAGCTGAAACTATGGAAATTGTCCGAAGCACAAATTCAACAATTAGAAACTTCGCAAAAAGTATCCACTCAGTTTCCTATTTACGCAAGTGTTTCTGGTGTTGTGACGGAAAAGTTAGTTGAAGAAGGCAATCATATCATGGAAGGTGGCGCTATGTTCAAAGTGTCGAACTTGAACACGGTTTGGGCTAGTTTTGATGCGTACGAAAATCAAGTTGAAAATCTTGCCAAAGGTGACGCCATTACAATAACAACCAACGCAAATCCGAATGAAAAAATTACGGAAACCATCAGCTTTATTGATCCTGTATTGAATGTAAAAACACGTACATTTTCAGTAAAAGTCGAAATGAACAATCGTGATAAAAATCTAAAACCTGGCATGTTTGTCACGGGAGTTTTAAACACTAAAGTTTCAAAAAGTACTGCGCTGCTCATTCCGAAATCGGCAGTATTGTGGACAGGAAAACGTTCGCTAGTATATGTAAAAAAGGAAAACGAACCTATTTTTGAAGCGCGAGAAATTGTGTTAGGATATCGAACAGAAGAAAATTATCAAGTCCTTTCTGGGTTGAATACATCTGATGAAATTGTAACAAGTGGTGCGTTTACGGTAGATGCAGCGGCTCAATTGCAAGGAAAAAAGTCAATGATGAATCGTGAAATTTCGTCCGAAAATACCCAAGAAACAACGCTGAAACTCGATGCCACTTTCGAACAAGCGTTTCAACCAAGTATTATAGCGTATTTGGAATTGAAAGACGCATTGGTACAAAGCAATCAAAAACTTGCTGCGGAAAAAAGTAAAGCATTTCGAAAAGCACTGGAAAAATTAACTATTGCACAACGCAATCAGCCAGATTTTATTTGGGCTGTGCTTCATAAAACCTCCAAAGGAATCAACAATGATGTTACCCTGGAAAATCAACGCAAAAACTTTCAAACCATTTCAGACAATATGATTGTGTTATTGAAAAATTTTAAAGCATTTAAACAAGAAATAACGATACAATTTTGCCCAATGGCAGACAATAATAAAGGTGCATATTGGATTAGTACTGAAACTAACATTAAAAATCCGTATTTTGGCGATGCAATGCTCACATGCGGAAGCGTGACACAGGTGTTGGGACGTTAGGTGTTGGATTGCTGAAAACTAAATAAAATTATATCAAAAAATAATAAAGAATTAAACTATTAAATTTCTAAACTCATAAATTAAAGTAACATGAAAAAAGGAATCCTATTATTCGTAATGATCGCTGGGTTAACTATTGTAGGTTGTAAAGGCGATGCAAAAACAGAAACAGAAGCTAATACAGAATCAAAAGCGACTATAAAAAGTAGTAGTAAAGGAAAAGAGTTGTCAATGTCAAGTTTTGGTGTTCGTGGCAATTGTGGCATGTGCAAAGAAACCATTGAAAAAGCAGCTAAAAGTGTAAAAGGCGTGGCAGAAGCAACTTGGGATGTAAAGAAAAAAAGCATTACGATTTCGTATGATGAATATGTAGTAAATGAAAATGTCGTGCACAAAGCTATTGCAGCAGCAGGCTATGATACTAATAAGGTGAAAGGCGATAGAGAAGTGTATACAAACTTACCAAAGTGTTGTCAGTACAGCGATGAGCAATTGATGAATTTGGAGTAATTTCCGTTTAAAAAACTAACTAAAATATATGAAAGAAGGTCTGATAAAAGATGTATACGAAGTTATTATTAAGGAAATACAAACCGTAATTACCTTTTCGTATATCATTATTGTGGGGATTGGAATGATTTTCAATTACCACAAATATGCCGAATTTGGTATTAATATTTTTGATTACGGAGATATTTTTGACTTTTTAATTGCGCCTTTTTCAGACTTTTATATTATGCTCTTCGCAGGAGCTTCTGCATTATTTATCTTCATATTATTCTATTTTGATACGTTGTGGTTAAAAAAACATCCAAAATCGTATGCTAAAGTTAATTTTGGATTCAATAAAAAGAGTTGGTTCAAAACATATAAAAATATTTCTATTGTCATTGGCCTTCTGGTCTATTTGTTTCTATCTGCTGATTTTTACGGTGATTACACCAAGGAAAAAATCATTCAACAAAGAAATATCTCCATCACCATGGCTGATAACGAAATCAAAACTGGCAAGCTGATTGGAAAAACAAAAGACATCATTTTTCTCTTGAAGGAGGAACATGTTTTTGCGCTTCCAATAGCGTCATTAGTGAAAGAGATTAAGATTAAATGATGTAGATTTGATGTGAATCTGAATACCTTTACCAAATGGAAAAAATCGTACTAATTACCGCAACTTTGTATGGCGCATTGGGCATTATTTTTGGTGCTTTTGGCGCGCATGCTTTGAAAAAAACCTTCTCAGAGGATTTGCTAAAAAGCTTTGAAACTGGCGTAAAGTATCAACTTTATCATGCTATTGTATTGTTAGTGATCGGGTTTCAATTGCCATTTACAGAAACGATTGAAAAAAGTGCCGCTTGGTGTTTTATTATAGGAACGTTGCTATTTTCTTTTAGTATTTACGGTTTATGTTTGAGCAGTGCCAAAGGCAAAAAACTTCGCTTTTTAGGTCCCATTACACCACTTGGCGGATTGTTGTTAGTGATTGGTTGGATATTGTTGGGTATTTCGTTTATTTAAACAACAGCATACGCGCGTCGAAGTTCAGGCAGCGTTTTATTGGAAGTAATCAATCCATTGATGAGGTAATTGCGTAATGTTTCCAAATCGTCATGCGGAATGTACTTTGCCCATTTCGTCTCCGTAGTAATTGTTTTAAGTTGGCGTAACACTTTGCGCGTCTCGCCAGCAGTTCTCAATACATAAGTAGCTGTATATGAAGGTTCATTTTTATGAAAGTATTCGTATGTATGTGTGAATTCGCTCTTTTTAATAAAATACAACTTCTCTACTTCATTATCTTTAAAGAAATCTGTCCATTTGGCAAAACCTACTTTTGCACCATTTTTACAGTTTGAAGCTTCCGTTTGCAATCGCCATCTACACGTAGCAGCACGTCCCCAATGCGAAGAAAATCGGTATACACCATCAGTTGTATAAAAATATTGACTTCCAGATCGACTTGTAAAATCGGGCTTTTTATTTTGTATCAATTGAAGATCAACGGCTTTGAAAATACAATAGGTATTTTTAAAAAAGTTTTGTTTATGATAATTTAATTTCGTCACTACGTTGTAATGTGTATTTTTGCCAAAGTTACAAAATGCATACAGATGCTTCTTACTGATAAAAAAATAAGTTTGGCACAATAAGTGAATACTGTAGCGTTAGTAATAAAGAAAAACACCTAAACAATGAAGAGAATGAAAAAGATTTTATGTCTTCTGACCGTAACTTGTCTGTTTCAAGTAGTAGCGCACGCGCAACAATTGCCGTTTAAAGATGGAGAGAAATTGGTATTTACAGCATCTTACAAGATGTCAGGTTTTTTAACGGATTTGGCGCAAGTAAGTATGGAAACTTCACAAGTAAAAACATCTAGCAACACCTTATTGCACTTTAAATGTCGCGCAAGCACTTTTAAGAAATACGATTTTTTCTTTAAGATTCGTGATGTGTATGAATCGTATGTAAGCAAATCTTCCTTATTGCCTGCCATGTATAAAAGAGATATTCATGAAGGAAGTTATAAGAAGAAGATGAAGTACGTATACAATCAGAAGAAGAAAATCATTAAAAGTGAACAAATTAAGCGAAGACGTGATGGAACTGATTGGGTGGTAAACAAAAACTTTAATTTTAGCGATGGCGCAATGGACGTTATTTCTAGTTTATACAACATGCGTAACCTTCCTATTGAAAATGCTGCTGTAGGAGATTCTAAAACGTTTAAAATTATTTTTGACAAAGAAGAAACGCCTGTAACAGTAAAATATGCCGGAAAAGAAACAGTAGATGCTGGGAATTTAGGACAAAAAGATTGTCATAAGTTACAGATTATCACCAATGGCGATTTTCTAAAATCAGCCACGCTTTGGATGACAGCAGATGCTAATAAAGTTCCTGTAAAAGCTGAATTCACTATTCCAATTGGAAGTGGTATGTTACAGTTGACGAATGCTTCTGGACTCGCAAATTAAATTTCATTAAAACCAAAAAAATACAAACCATGAGAACTTTTTGTATCATCTTAGGAAGTATTGCCGCTGTATTAGGCTTTCTACTTTCGTTTTTTGTAGACAGCTTTGCGTACATTCCTGTACTATTCGGACTTATTTTAGGCTTTGCCGCTTTGTATATTTCCAAGAGCAACGGATTACGAGAAAACGTTCCAAAATTGATCATCGCATTGTCTTTTCTGGCGGCAGCCATCACTACGATGAATTTATTTAAAGAAAATGAAGTCGCAGAAGATGTAAAACAAGCAACTGAGAAAAGTAAAGAACAAGAAAAAGAAGACATTAAAGAGCTTGAACAAGAACTTGAAGGCGTAGAATAATCGCAAAAAATCATACAAAAGTCTATCTAAATCATAACAGATAGACTTTTTTTATGCGCTCGTATGTAGATTCATCATTTTTTAAGAAATATATAACAAAATAAAAGACGGATTTCAATACCTTTGAATTCTCTAAAACCAACGATATGAAAGAAGTCAGAACAAGCTTTCCCTACCTACATTGTTTTGACAAATTTCAGATAACAATTAATTAAAAAATTCATATATGAAAAAATTCCTGTCATTAGTACTTTTAGCTATTATTGGATGTGGCACGAACCAAAAAACTGCTGAGAAAAAGGCCGTTAAAAATTTAGATCCTATTCCATATGCTAATACCATTACAGAAACGGAACTGAAAACACACTTATATACGTATGCTTCTGATGAATTTGAAGGTAGAGATACTGGTGAACCTGGACAAAAGAAAGCAGTAGCGTATTTGAGAGACGAATATAGAAGTCTACAAATTCCTGCAGCGCAGAAAGATGGAAACTACTTTCAAAATGTACCTTTATCAAAAGGAAGTGACTTAAATGCGGATATGACCGTCAATGGTAAAAAATATACTTTTGGTGACGATTTCTTAGCTTTTGGAGCGCAAGCAAACGGAACCATTCCATTTTCTGAAATCGTGTATTTAGGATACGGAATTGACGATGAAAAATATTCTGATTACGAAAACATTGATGTAGAAGGCAAAATTGTACTATTCAAAATTGGCGAACCTACAAATGAAGATGGAACATTCAAGCTTACAGGAACAGAAGAAAATTCGAAATGGGGAAATCTAAGACAAGGCGCTTCAGCAAAAATTAGCGCTGCTAAAAAACGTAAAGCAAAAGGTGCATTATATTTTGTTGGTGATATGTACTCGCGTTATAAAATGCAGTTAGATTATATGAAAAATAACAGCAGAGTCTCTTTAAAAGGCGAAAAAGATCCTTTCTTTTATTATGTAATTGAAGAAGGATTGGCTACAGATTTACACGCTGATATTGCAAATAACGCTACACCATCAACGATGAAAGTTGACGCGACACTTGTAAACAATGATAAAACCAATGATGTAGAGTCTGAAAATGTAGTCGCAATTATAGAAGGAGACGAAAAACCAAATGAGTATATTGTCATTTCTGCACATTTAGATCATGAAGGTGTGAAGAATGGAGAAATTTATAATGGAGCTGATGATGACGGTTCTGGAACGGTTGCGATTTTAGAAATTGCAGAAGCTTTTAAACAAGCACAAAAAGACGGAAACGGTCCAAAACGCTCTATTGTATTCTTACATGTAACAGGTGAAGAAAAAGGATTGTTAGGATCGGAGTATTACACAGATAATCCAATATTTCCATTAGAGGACACCGTTTCTAACCTTAATATTGACATGATTGGTCGTATAGATCCAAAACGTACGGAAGGCGATCGTAACTATATCTATTTAATTGGTTCTGACAAGTTGAGTACTGAGTTACACAATGTTTCGGAAGAGGTAAACAAAAAGTACACAAATATAGAATTAGATTATACGTTCAACGATGAAAATGATCCAAATCGTTATTACTATCGTTCTGATCATTAC
The DNA here is from genome assembly GCA_964535135.1 of uncultured Kordia sp. Taxonomy (GTDB): domain Bacteria; phylum Bacteroidota; class Bacteroidia; order Flavobacteriales; family Flavobacteriaceae; genus Kordia. The sequence goes on along the minus strand of CAZHSA010000011.1, from coordinate 21,140 downwards.
AACTTTGCGAAGAATGGTATTCCTGTAATTTTCTATTTCAACGGAACACATGACGATTATCACAAGCCTACGGATACGGTAGAAAAAATAAACTATGATTTATTGACAAACCGTACGCGTTTGGTATTTCATACTGCTTGGGAATTGGCAAACAGAGAACAACGCATCACTGTTGATAAAGCTACCGATACAAAATAAAAACGTACAATTATATACTAGAAAAGCGAACTGAAAAGTTCGCTTTTTTATTTGATACCAATCGAACTGAAAATGAAGTATTTACACGCTGTTTTGGCATGCTAAACACCAGTATTTTTGGTACAATCATTAAAAATTATAATTATGGCACACACAATTAGAAGCAACCATGACCATTCCTAAAAACGGAAAAGATCTTTGGACAGACATGATGCAGAATCCATCAAAATACAAAATACCGCAAGGCATTTCAGAAGGGAACTTTTTAGCAGCTTCGTATGCGCAATTTTCAGATGGCGTTTTTGTCTTCGGCGGCGTTGCTGTCGGAGCCGCAGATTTTAATTATCCGCTATTTATGGTATTTGATAAAGATTACAATCAAATTGGTGGTTGGCCAATTGATCCAAGCGATTGGGAAGATTTTCATGTAAATTCAATTGAATTTGCACTCAATGACGATGAAGACCCAATGTATGTTTTGAAAGTCGTAGAAGCGAGTTAATTTTTAGCTTAAAATCATTAGCAGCAAACGAAATTAAAGAATACATCGTAATCAAAACTCAATAACGATCAGTTTTAAAAACAGGTATTGACCAGCTGTTATAACTAATTTCTTTATAAAAATTTACAATCCATCAATATCCTTTGGTGGATTTTTTCTGTTTCAAATATTTCTACATACAATAGATTTCGCATATTTTTTCCCTAATTTCGTAAACAAGACGATTGACGCTAAAAACATATGTTTCGACAAGAAAAAGATATATTCAATATTCTTTTAGATGCTGTTTCTGAAGGAGTTATTATTGTTAACACACAACAGAAAATCATAGATGTTAATGCATCGGCAGCAACCATGTTTGGCTACAAACGTGAAGAACTTATTGACAAATCCATTGAGACCTTAATTCCGAGAAAGTACCACGCTGGTCATGGAACGCATTTTAAGAACTTTATGAAGCAACGTGAAAGTCGTAAAATGGGACACGGACGCGATTTATACGGCGCACGAAAAGATGGTAGCACGTTTCCTGTAGAAGCAGGTTTAAATCCTTTTACGGTACAAGATACACACTATGTAATGGCGTTGGTCATTGATATTTCTGTGCGAAAGCAACAAGAAGAAAAAATTCAGGAATTATATGCCGGTTTAGAAGAAAAAGTAATCCTTCGTACCAAAGAATTAAGCAAATCCATTGCCAAACTTGAAGCCGAAAACAAACTGCGGATTTTGGCAGAAGAAGAAGCAAAAATTGCACTAAAAAAAGAACAGGAACTTAACGAGTTAAAAACGAAATTCTTATCCTTAGTTTCACATGAATTCAAAACACCGTTAAGTAGTATTTTAACTTCCTCTATGTTGTTAGGAAAGTATAAATTGTCCGAACAACAAACTAAACGTGATCGACATATCAAGATAATTTCTGATAAAGTTCACTATTTGAATAATATTTTGAACGACTTCTTATCGGTTGAAAAACTTGAAAAAGGGAAAGTCAATTACAAACTGAGCACCTTCAAAGTGAGCAAAGTTGTCAACGAAGTCGTATACAACGCCAACATGTTGTTAAAAGATGGACAACAAATCAATTATCCTGAAGATATTGATGGTTTTTCACTCTATCAAGATGAAAAAATTGTTGAATTGGCACTGTCAAACTTAGTAAATAACGCCATTAAATATTCTTCCGAAAATACCATTATTGACATCCTAATTACACAAGATACTACCACAACTTCCTTTACCATAAAAGATAACGGTATTGGAATTCCTGAAAAAGAACAAAAAAACATTTTCAATCGCTATTTTAGAGCTGAAAATGCATTGTTAGTGCAAGGAACTGGTATTGGATTAAACATAGTAAAAAGTCATTTAGAAAACTTAAACGGAAGCATTTCCTTTGAAAGCACCGAAAATAAAGGCTCCACATTTACAATCAACATACCGAATAAAGCAACCCAAAAATGAAAAGAGTATTACTAATTGAAGATGATACTATCTTACGAGAAAATACAGCTGAACTGCTAGAACTTGCTAACTATGAAGTCATCACAGCTCCCAATGGAAAAAAAGGTGTTGAAAGTGCTTTACAATATTCACCCGATATTATTGTATGTGATATTATGATGCCCGAACTGGACGGCTATGGTGTTTTGGAAACATTGTCCAAAAATGATCATACGAAATACATTCCGTTTATATTTTTATCTGCAAAAACGGAGCGACAAGATATTCGTAGAGGAATGGATTTAGGCGCAGACGATTATCTTACCAAACCGTTTGAAGAGGAAGAACTCACTAGTGCGATAGAAAGTCGTATTGCAAAAGCTGCTATTTTAAAAGACGAACGTGAAAATCGTGCACCGAAAGAAGACGAAGATCAACTGCGAAATCTGAATGATCTGAAGAATTTTTTTGATGATAATGGTACAGTTTTCAACTTTTCAAAAGATAAAACGATTTATGAAGAAGGACAAAGCTCAAATTATATATACCTGATTATCAAAGGTGTAGTAAAATGTCATAAATTTGACGAACAAGGAAAAGAACTCACCACAGCATTGCACAAAGACGACGATTTATTCGGCTATACATCATTCACACAAAATACGCCTTACCAAGAAACAGCAACGGCAATGAAAGACACGGAAGTTGTAGGTCTTTCCAAAAGTGAATTGATTGAAGTGTTGGACAAAAATCACAAAGTAACGTTAGAGTTGATCCAATTATTAACGGATAATATTTCAGGAATCAAAGATCAGTTGCTACAAATGGCATACAGTTCGGTACACAGAAAAACAGCGACGACCATCTTAAAATTTGCCGAAAAACTCAATCGTAAGCCTGAAGATCCAATTAAAATCTCCCGAAACGATTTGGCAAGTGTTGCCGGAATTGCCACAGAAACGCTCATCCGAACACTATCGCGCTTCAAAAAAGAAGGCATCATTGAAATTGAAGGAAGAAATATCAAAATTGTAGACTACAAGCAGTTGCAGGAAATGTATTAGATTCAACTGAGTTTAATACAAAACCACGTCCCATCGAGTGATTTTTCAAGTAAAGCGAAGAAAAATTGTATCGAAATGCACTTGAAAACTCATACTATCTTTAGATTCCTGCCTTCGCAGGAATGACATCAGTATTCCAAAAGTCAAATCCCTACCTAAACTTATAAACTCATAAACCCATAAACTTATAAACTCATAAACTCCAAACCGATACACCAAAACATGACCAATATCATTTTCTGAAAAAGTTGAGCTCGTTAGATTTGTTCGTAAATGTCAATCTAGCGATGAAAAATATATTATTACTAACAGATTTCTCTCAAAACTCGTGGAACGCAATTGCGTATGCCGTACGTTTTTTGGAAACTACCGTGTGTAATTTTTATGTCTTGCATGTTGACGAAAAAAATGAAAACGACACCAAAACTAAGTTTAAAGAACTTCACAAACGTATTGCCACAACATTTCCAAAACAACAACATCATAGCTTTTTCACCATCATTCACTCAAATTCTTTTGTAGCATCTGTGCGCGAAGAAGTAGATGACAAAAAGATTGACATGATTATCATGGGCGCCAAAGGTGTCACTAGCAAACCATCGCATATCATTGGACATTACGCCGAAACTGTAATTACAAAAGTAAAATGCAAAGCATTCATCATTCCAGAAAATGCTACGTACAAAGTTTTCGGGGAAGTTGCGTTTCCAACAGATTTTAGCTTGGCATCCGACATTCAAACCTTAGCGCCAATTGCTACACTTTTAGATACCAAAAACACGTCGCTTCGTATCTTACACATTAACAAAGTCACCAATCATTTAAACCAACATCAACAAGCAAACAAAGCCTTGCTGAAAGATTTTTTAGATGGACGTGAATATAGTTTTCACTTTCTGTCGAATGATCATGTAGAAACTGCCGTAGAAAATTTCACCGAACGAAAAGACATCGACTTAATGATTATGGCAGCGAAAAATTTAAACTATTTTAAACAGATTTTATTTCACTCAAAGGTAGATCATATCAGCTACCATCGAAATATTCCGTTTTTAATTCTCCATGAATAATATTCACTTTCTAAGCTGATATATATCATAGTTTTTTGAACCGCAACACAGTACTTTTAACTAAGAACATTTAAAAATGTATAGCGATGAAAAAAATATTATTACCCACCGACTTTTCAGAAAATTCATTGAACGCTATTCGGTATGCTGTTCAACTATTTAAAGATCAAAAATGTAATTTCATTTTACTAAATACGTATACACCAGTAATTTATCATGTACAATATATGGAAGTTGGTGCTGCACAATTTGGCTTGTTAGATGCATTAAGAGAAAAGTCGCAAAATGGCTTAAAAACAGTTCAGGATACTATTGAAAAAGAATTTCCAAATCCGAAACACTTTTTCTCTCGCATCTCAGCATTTAATATGTTGGTTTCTGAAATTGAACTTTTATATGAAGAAAAAACGATGGACATGATCGTTATGGGAACGCAAGGAGCTTCTGGTTTAAAAGAAGTTTTGTTTGGATCAAACATGATTCATGTGCTAAAAAACAGCAAATGTCCATTGCTCGCTGTGCCAAGTGCGTATACATTTCAAGCGCCACATGAACTATTATTTCCGTCAGATTATGGCGTTGATTTTGAAGAAAGACATGTGAGTGAAATTAAAAACATCGCTTCTTTATTTGCTGCGCGTCTACACATTTTACATGTGACCAATGCAGATGAATTAACAGCTTCGCAAGAAGAAAACAAACAAAAACTCGCTACACATTTCAAAGGAATTTCACATTTGTTCCATACGGTGCATCATCACGATATTGGCGTGGCGATTTCGGAATTTCAATCGCAATCGCGTATTGACTTTTTAGCAATGCTGAACAACAAACATTCGTTTTTTGAAAACTTATTTTTTGGTTCAAAAGTAAAACGAATCGGATTGCACTTAGACACACCATTTTTAGTAATTCCTGCTAAAGTATAACTAAAAAACTAACAACAATTTTATCTAAACTTAAACATCAAACATCATGACAAATATTCTGTTGCCCACTGATTTTTCCGATAATGCCTGGAGTGCCATTATATATACATTAAAGCTATACCAACACGAAACCTGTACATTTTACCTGTTAAATTCTCAAAAAGTAGCTTCCTCCAGAATTTCGAGTTTCTCCAATAAATTACTAACTACCATGTTGGAAAACTCCAAAAAAGACATGCTCAAACTCAAAGCACAAATAGAAGCTACCAACGCAAATAGCAATCATGAATTTGAAGTAATTGTCAGTTTAGGCGATTTAGACGATGCTATTGAAGGCTGTGTGCAAAAACATGCTATTGACTTGATTGTGATGGGAACCAAAGGTGCTACAGGTGCCAAAGGAATTCTTTTTGGAAGCAACACCGCAAAGATTTTTAAGAAAGTGAAGAGTTGTCCAATTCTTGCGATTCCGAACAATTACGAGTTTGATGCTCCGAAACAAATTGCATTTCCAAGCGATTTCAATCACTACTGTGATGCCAAAGAATTGAACTATCTAAAAAAGTTGGCCGATTTGTACAATGCTAAAATTAGAGTCATTCACATCAATGACAAAGAAAAGCTAAATGAAAAACAGGAAGGCAATTTGAATACGCTGAAAGAATATCTAAAAGACTACGAACACAGTATTCATATTGTTCCAAGTCATAAAAGCAAGGAAATCAGCATTCAAGATTTTATTGATGAACTTGACATTGACATTTTGGCAATGGTCTATTATTCACACAGTTTTATAGATAGCATTTTGCGTGAGCCTGTTATCAAAAAAATAGCTTTTCACCTAAAAGTACCTTTCTTAGTAATTCCTGAGTAATGAGACGGTATTAAAAGTTCTAAAACGCGTCATTCTGGACTTGATCCAGAATCTCATCGAGTTGATATATATCATAGGTATTCTAGGTTTCTAGCTGTACTTTTAACGTATAACATTCTAAATAAATCATCATGAGAACTACACAACAAAGTACCAAATATATTGAATGGATTAGTGCTGAAGATATGCATAGCGACTCGCTACATTGGTTGTCTCAGCTACGATTTATCAAAGATGAACACTTTTTCTTTGAGCATTTAATTGCTTCTTTTTCAACACAATTGAAAGAATTAGACATCTTTTCTAGCGATAAAGAAATCATTGATGCTATTACGCGATCGTATCGACGTACCGAGCAACTCATCAAAATTGTTGTAATGCACGAAAAAGAATTACAAATAATGGTCGATGGGATTGATCAGCTAGAAGACGAACGAAAATACAAAGAAACGCACCGAAACCTAACGATGGAAATTGATGAATTTTTAAAAGAATACAGAATTTTAAAAACGCAGCTATTCAACATTGTAAAAAGTATCAAAAAAGAAGAGAAACTTCAATTTTTATTAGATAGAAATCACTAAAAAAACAGCCATGAAACGTACTCTTTACCTCTTATGCATAAGCGTCTTGATATTGACAGCTTGTACCACAACACAATTGGTTGATCATTGGAAAAACCCTGATATTGACATATATGAGCCGCAAAAAGTGTTAATTATCGGATTGACATCCAATATAGAAGCGCGTCAAAAGTTTGAGAAAAAACTCAAAGAAGAACTCGAAGCACGCGGAAGCGAAGCCGTAACAAGTCTTACCTTATTTGATCCGTCTTTGCGAGAAGAAAAAATGACCGCTGACGAAATCAAAGCCATTGAAGAATCGCTCATTGAAGATGGTTTTGATACTATTTTATTAACCAAAATCATTGGTGTAGAAGACAAAATTCAATACAAAAAAGAATATCAAGGCTATGACGAAACCTATCGAAAATTTAGTGATGAATACTTGAAATATCAAGACATTTACTACAATCCTGAATACTATGAAAGTTACACAGTGTATCATTCTGAAACCTCTATGTATTGTATTTGCCCAACTAAAGACCGAGAGTTGTTGTGGAAAGGATATATTGATATTGTAGATCCAAAATCTATTGAAGAATCGGTTACCGATTATGTGTATATGGCACTTGCGGTGTTGGAACATGACAAACTCATCAAAGAGAAAACAGACACCAAAAAAGAGGTCAAAGAAAAAGAATTAATCAACTAATTCAACAATATGAAAACCTTTACTTTAGTTGCAATTGTAGTATTGACCGTTAGCTGTTCATCTATCAAGCGAAGTGAAAGTTGGAAAAATCCAGCATTTACAGAATTCAATCCAAAAAACGTATTGGTTGTTGGCGTGACACCCGATTTTGAAGCACGAAGTAATTTTGAATTTCTATTAGTGCGCGAACTCAATGCCAGAAACATCAATGCGATTCAAAGTACGGTTGTTTTTGAAAAGTTGTTTCAAGATGCTACCAAAACGGAAGCCGAAATTGAAGCACAAATCAATACCTTATTGACAGAAGGTTATGAAACGGTGTTGGTGTCTGCGGTAAAAGGCGTTCGCGAAAATGAATCTAGAAGTGGTGCTTCTCCCCGATTTGATTACAGTTTACAACAATTTTTAGGCGGTTATTTAGCTTCTCGCGATGATTATTTCAATCAGGATGACTATAAAAAATATCAAGTGTTTTATGTAGAAACGTCTATTTACAATCTAGAAAAAGACAACGAAAAATCATTAGTTTGGTTTGGCTCCTATAACATCATTGATCCGGCAGATATTGCTAAAATGACGGATAACTATGTCAAAAAAATTATAAAATCAATGGAAAAAGAAAAAGTCATTCCAAAGAAATAACTACACTACTTACTACACTTAATTTTAAAATAGGTTGTTTTAAAAGCTTTTAGAAGCGTCATTCTGAACTTGATTCAGAATCTCATCGTGTTGATTTACACTAATTATGAGAAACCAAAATGCTTGCATTCATGAATACCAAATTATCAAATAAAACGAAATGAATAATCAAGTTCAGTTTGACGAAATTCTACTTTTAAATCAGCCTATTTTATCTAAAAATAACAAGCAATTTTTACTTCTCAAACAGATTTCTTTACACTTCACAACAACAAAACCAAAACAAAGCACGTTATACCTATAGAAGTTTTTACCCGAATTTCCCATCAAAACAAACATTTAGAACATAACAAAGATTCCACAACATGAAACACTAGTACAATTTAGAAAGTAATACAAGTTCAATTTTACTAACAATTACTGAATTCAATGTACAAGTCGTTGAGAATCATAGTTTGGCTCCTTTTGTGGTGCACTGCTACTGCTGTTGTAAAAGCACAAGATGTAGATGCGCAAGGAAATCTGTGGATTGTAACCTTAGACAAAAGTCGCTCCATGACCGATACTAGTTTAGGATACAAAAACTACGTCTTCAACACCTTACTCGACACTGCATTATATTCCAACATTGACTTTACCAAAGACGCATTTGTCTTCTACAATAGTGGTTTGTTATATATGCCTGGAAAAAACTTTCAAAAAAGTAAAGTCCCACACTATCTAAAAAGAGAAAATCGTAGCAAAAAAGAATTTAGAAAGCAATTCATCAGAAAAGCTACACGCAGAAATGAACCCTTACAATTTGCAAATGCCAACGAATTTGAACGAAGTTTTCAACGAATTTATGGACGTTGGGACACAAAAAACTTTCCGTATGCCACTTCCTTTGTATCGCTCATTCAACCGATGACTTTGGCTTCTTTTTTGGAAGATTACAAGGAATTGGACTTGCAACAATATCATCAAATTATTGTGTGTAGCATTACCGATGATGCCGATCAAACGGATCAATGGTTACAAGATTACAAAACGGTGCGAAAATTTATGCCAAACAAACAGCATGAAATTGATAGCACGCTCAACACGCTAATTTACAACTCTTTCAATGCGAACAGTACAGGTCGTGGTGTGTTTTCGGAAGTCTTTCCTCCTATTGAAAAAAACGGAAAACCGAAACTTTTTGCCTACGCATACAACACAAAACAAGAATTAAATCAGTCTAAAACTGTTGAAAAAACAATCACGATCAATTCTCAAAAAAATGATACGCTAACATTACGTCTAAATTCGGAAGCTACTCAACATCATATTGTAAAATTGGATGCTATTGTGGTGAATAATGAATTACTGCAATGCACTTATCCGATCATTCTACAAAAAGACAGTATTCACTACATTCCTGCTACGCTACACAGCATGTGGAACAATGCAATTTCGCTGCACGGAGTTGGACAACAAATGTATACGGACGATGTATTGGGAAAACGCATTCGGAAAGAAATTATCAACGAAGCACATACAAGAGTTTTTGCGGTTTCTTCGCCATTGCATAGTGCTTCTTTACTCAAAATTGGCGCGCTACTTTTAATTGTTTTATTTCTGTGGATTGTTTCTATAGTTTACAGAAGGAAGCTTCCAAAATGTATCATTGTGAGTCCTTCCGGAGAAGTAACTCAGATTAAAAACGGTTTTAAACGCAGTGCCACAAAGCAAAAAATACAATACGCAGGATTCACGAGAGAAGAAAATCGTTTTGCTTCAGTGCGACTCAAACATCGGTTTGTTTCCTACTCACAAATGGCGGTAGACACTTCGTCTTCAAAAAAATGGATTGCTGTGCTTTCAAAGAAAAATCTGTTGTTCTTGAATGATATAGATGTATTTCAATTTCAAAAAAGAGATACCAAACACATTCAAGGTGTAGAAACGGCTTTTCATGCAAAAATTCGAAAAAAATATGGTAAAAAATACACCATTCACTTCATAGCGTATCCAACAACGAATACGACGCTAAATTTTACTATCAAAAATGATCGTTCTCAAAATGAATATCACATTCACACCGCTGTAATTGATGACGAAGCTTTCAAAACCGAACTCACATTGCAAAACGAGCGTATGATTAGCGGATTCTTCTTAAAACACGAAATTTCAACTACTGAAGAGTATATGCTGTTGTGTAACAAAACGAAAAACAATATACTGTTTATCAACCTACTACAACCGTACGCTTCAAAAACATTTTCGCCAATTCAACTCTTAAAGCAGTATAAAATTGAACTTACTGACAACAGCGACATAAAAACCTTACTACAACAAGAAGCCATTTTATTGCAAAAAGAACTCAAACAACAAGGCAAAAAAGGCAAACTCACTACGTATTTACAAGATGAAGTTGGCACAAATCAATTGTTGGCGATTGCACATCCGTTTTTTCCTGTAAATCTGTCCTTGAGTTCTAATGAAGATCGTACAACCAACATTCGCTTGCCATTGTTTAATTCTGTGAATTATCAAAAAGAAAAAATAGCCAAAAATGCATTGCGTATCAAAATTGAACGCCCAACAAATGTGACGATTGCGCCGTATTCCATGCAACTATTATGGCATCCGCATGCGGAAATTTACAATATGCATTTAACGGATAGAAAACAATACGCGCTCAACGGGAAACACTATTTGAATATCGGAAATCCAGATACCATCACGCTCGACGTGACAAAAAACAATAACGAATACACAATACAATGTCAAGGACAAACGATCAAAACAAATGTCCAAGAATATTATTACAAACACATATAACGATGCAAAACAAGTTTTTACAAATATCCACGGCACACAAAGATGTATCCATCAATCTAAGTATTGATCCAAAACCTTGGTACGATCCTACTTTTATTGTGGTGAATAGCTATAACAAATTGATTTTAAACATTTTGGAAGATACGTTTCTCATTCCTAAAACGGCTAAAAGCACACCGTTACAACCTAGAATTCTGTCTGAAAAGTCTGTTCGCACGGTAAATTCAATTCCTATTTGGGAAGTTACAATTGGTTTGGGCGATGTGTTGGAAGAAGAACAAAACGAAATTGGGACGTATTTTATGGGCGAAACGAATCATGTGAAAAAACGAGGTTTAAAGCTGAGTTTTACTGGAGAAAGTATTCGAAAACTATCCAATTGGGGCGGAATTCACGTGCGGTTTGTATACAATTCAGCAGGTGAAGAAACGCGTTTGGGTTCTTGTTATTTCATTGTTACGAAAGAAAAAAACAAATACGGAAGCCTCAATATTGATTTAGGATCAGAAGCGACGCAGATGGCGTACATTCCACCAAACGAGGAAACTTCTTCGAATGCATCGGAAGAACCAAGTAATATTTCCATCATTGAAGAAATCAAAAAAGGCTATGAAAACTTGCACGTGGGCGATCAAAAAACGGCGTACATTCAACAAGACACGACCAAAGACGATTCGTATTTATACAAAACAGGAAAGATCATTTACAAGAAAAAAGGTGCTTTATCCGATCATTACGACGATCCTGCGTGCGTGATGGCATTACTGTCTGATCGTACATTTTTAGATCAGGAGCGACTCGCCAATCGCAACGGAAGCAATCAAATGCTTTGGCAATGGAAAACGCACGAACGCGACTATGATCCAACTTCCACGCCGCACAACGAACGCGAATTGTACATTGAAAACATCCAAGACAACTTAACCATGATTGGGAATCTAAAATTGGCGTATTTAGATCCGAAACAAACGGCAACCATTCAACTAGAAGGAAAATTGGGAAACACGCGACGCCGAGGAAACTTGATCGCACTAACTTCCTACATCTACAAAACACTAATTGATGTCGGTACGCGCGAAATGAAAACTGGCAGCGATGTGTTGTTTATGCGATTATTACTCCTGATGCCAAACATTTACGATCAAGATCGTGTGAATACCATTTTGAGAAGTCTCAACGAAACTTTCAACAAGGAATTTATGCAACATTATTTTTCGGGAGATGTCGAAACTGCAACTTTACAAAAACCTGTGGTAGTTGAAACCTTTGCCATTTCGGAAAGTGATGCCGCATTGATTGGCTATTTGAGCAACAATTCACTTTGGATTGACAATGAACGTGTGGACATGGGAACAAGCGATGACGAACGCTTTTTGATCATTGACGCAGGAAAAGGAACGATTGATTATTCTATTTTAGATTACAATGGAAAAGGACTCTACAACTGCGTAGATCGTGGCGGCATGGCGGGCGCAGGACAATATTTGACCAATATTTTTCTAAAAGCTGTGGGAAGTTTGTTTACAGAACACTATGGAAATCCTGAAAAATACTGTCTGTTTGTGCAAAAAGTAGACATGGTTCAAGCCTTAGTTTTGGAAGAATTTTTTGAACGTTTAAAAATCAATTATTCTATTGAAAATGCGCGAGACATTGAAGCAGAAACCTTTTTTCAGCAATTTTTAAAGCACATTCACAACGATGATGCACGCGCGGCAATTCGAATATTACAAAACAGTTTTGACTATTTGGATCAGAAAAATGCGTGGAATTTTACGCTCAAACGTTCCTCAGCATTCATTGAAGAAAAGTCCAATCACTTGGTGCAAACATTCATCAGCAATTTGATTATTGGCAATCAAACGGAATGCATTACAGACATCAAATATGTGGTGTTGAGCGGACGTGCAATGAACTTTGATCCGTTTAGAAAACAGCTTGAAACAGCATTAAAATCGAAAGTAAAACACAAAAACATCAAAAAGATGTTCCGAAAAACCAACGAATATACTTCTGTCGTTTTTCCAGATTTGTTGGGCGCGATGGATTTAAAGAAAAAAGCGATCAATTTGGAAGCAATTACCAATTTTTCAGTGAATTCGAATAGCAATTTGTTGATTACGTTTGACAATGAATCGGAAAGCAATTCCTTATTTACAGGTGTTGAAATTGACGAAAAACAGTTGCACAGATTCAATTATCGCTACGAACCTGAAACGAATCTCAGCGAACGAAAACAAGAAGATGAAATCACGCATATTTATTATTTAGGAATGCAATCGGATGCAGCTTTTTTGTTGGAAAGCAGCAATCATCGGTTGTACAAAGCCATTCCTAAAATCAACAAAGATTACAATGTGATCGGCAATTTCTTGGAAGAAACGCTGTTTGGTCCTGGGAAATCGTTGGCAAATCCAGAAATGTATACACAATTTCTCAACGAAATGTCACACTTAGGCACTAAAACTAAGACGCCAACAGCGCAAGAAAACATTCGACAAATACCGAACATTCCCACGCGAAAAATAAACAAAGAGGCAGAAAACATTTTGGAAACTGTGCACACTGCAAATGATTACAAAAAAAGTGCCAGCGAATTGTTAGGCAATTAAAATCACAAAGCTATGATGACTAAAAAAAATAGTAACACGCTGGCGTATGCAGTTATTTTGGTGCTTTTCATTTTGTTGTTTTTTGTGACAAAATCGCCAAAACCTGTAGCTACGCAGTTGCCTGTCGCTTCCGCAGAAGTTTCCATTGACGATGCTGATATTGTCAAGAAACTCAACTTGCAATCGTATAACGCGCAGCAAATGGAACTTGCAGATTTGCAAACCAAAATCAACGATAGTACGCAACTTCTCTACTTCAAAAAAAGTGGAAAAACGGTTCAGGTATATCTTGTGAAAAATGATGCTTCAGAAACTTCGCAGCTACAATTAACGCTTGATGATACGAACTCATATGACTTTAACAGCACGTTTGACAATTTGGAAATATTCACAGCGTCTAACATTGGGAAGATCATTTTAAACGCGAATTCCAAATGGACTGAAAACAACTATACTTCGTCAAAATTTCCAGCGTTGTTGGATTGGAATGCAGATTTCGCAGAAAAATTCAACATGCTTCGTCGTGAAAAAGTAACGCAAAATAATGTGCAAGTCTCTGCAAACACGACAAAAGCCATACATTTCTTTTTGTGGAGCACGCTCGAATATTTAAAAACAGCGCAGCAACACGGATTGTATTATCGCATCACGAAAAATAACGAAACCTACAGTGCAACTTCTACATTTTATAACTTTGATCATACAACACCAAGAATACAACACCAAAACGATTCGCTACAACAAATAACACAGTTTAAAGAAAAGCTACAAATGGCAGCTGTGCAAAAAGCTTCAAGTACAGTACCTAAAAATGAAAGTGATTTTACTTCAAACATCTTGCTGAGTTTAGGTGTGTTATTGTCATTATTTTTATTCTTTCGAGAACAATTTTCTAAAGACAAAACTCCTGTCACATCACCAATTACAGACAATTCGCCAAAAGTTTTAAGCAAAAAAGAAAAAGCGCCAAAACGAACCACCGAAGAAATCATACAACGAAAAATACGCAAGATTCATTCCTTGGAAGAAGTAGCTACACTTCCGTGGAAAGCTTCTATGGGGAAAGAATTGGCATTTCTGATCAACCACCAAGAAACCGTCAAAAAGTTGATAGATGCAAAAGACAAAAACGAAGAAACATTTCTAAAAATACTCAAAGAGGTTTTTCCATCACAAATCACACCATTGATCGCACAAAAAGAAAAACTTCAAACTATAAAAAACACCAATGCAACATTGCAAAACGGACTGAAAAACGCAGAAACTGTTCCCGAATTATTGCAACAACTTCATAATTGGTCTGTCGCTTTGAATGTAGAGAATTCAACATGTAAAACGTTGGCGGATCAGATTTCAATCCAACAAAAAAATATTCAAAACGAAGAAAACACAACCAAAAAACTAGCATATATACAAACGTTGTATCATCTTATAACAAAGGATAAAGACGACGTGTTGAGTAAATTACTAACGCAGTTTACGGAAGAAACGCAAAAGGTTCAAAAAACAAATCAAGTACAACTTGAAACGCTACAAAAAGAAGCCGAAAAAACAATTGAAACTATCAAAACACAAGCTGAAAAAGCCTATACATCCTTAGAAAATTCCAAAAAAATCAGTGATAACAATAACAAATTGATAGAGAAATACTTTCGTAATTTGTACGATCCGTATATCAAAGAATTTCAAAATAAAGCGCGAAATTTTGATCATCCAGCATTGACAAAACGCCTCGCTTTTATTGCGTTTAACGTGATGGATTTGGCAAAATTTATCAATGATGATTGGAGCGCTGATGCACACACAGAAGGCAATATTCGCAGCATTTTACGAGGCGAATCGCTGAATGAAGTTCCAAAAGAAAACTACAATCCAAATGCCGCAACGAGTTACCTAAATACCATGGTTACGTTTTTACATAAAAATGGCGTCAACGAAGTCACACACTTAATTGATGGCGTTGATATCAACGTAGAATTGAAAAGTTTACACTAAAAAAAAGTCCCATGCTCAGTTTTTATTTGCTCATAAGTATTGTTTTGCTATTGGTCGTTTTGCTGTTTTCATCGTATGAAAATCACGGTAAAAAAATCATGCTGTTTTCGTTAACTACTATGCTAATTTTTAGTGTTTGGGTGTTGGCGCGTTACATTCGTTCGAGCGATACCGAATTTTACAAAAACGTGGAAACGCACGCCATTGAACATTTGGGATATGATTTTTCCAATACACATACGCTGAACTTGTTGTACGCTGACGAACCTGCTAATGCGCTTTTTGACGAACAACAAGGAACGTTTTCGATCTCGGTTGATTCACTCAATGCAGAAACGCCTTTTCAAATTACCTATCAAGATTTAGGAAAACCACTATTGATTTCCACTAATGACGCAGGAACTAATTATAAAATCGCGAATGATTCGCTTCCCATTTGGCAACCTGAGGAAACTTTTGAAATTCAGTTTTCTAGCCAACGAAAACTTGCCTGTTCCTACTATTTGAACGAAAAAAAAGAACATCATTTCATCTTTGAATTTGATGAAAATATAAAAAACGGCAGCAAAGTTATAGATACCATCAAGCGAAGCAAATTGCATATTGGTTATCCGATGTTGGACATGGTAGAAGCCTGTTTTGACATTGAATTGACGGAATCTGAAATTGAAGCGTTGGAAGAAATCTACATTGTCCGAAACACAATATACAGCAATCCTGATGGTAAAAAAACGACGCCTTTGCACTTGTATACTGGGAAATTATTACACAGGTTTGAAGCGAGTTTAGGTAATAAAATCTTGCAACCGCAACCAAAACCACAACAAATAGCACTCAAAAACAATAGCTATTTCTATATTGGTATTGGGCAAAATCAAACAGAAAAACTACAACTCAACTATCGCGAAAATCGTTCACAATTGCGGTATAAATTGCCTGTTCGCTATCCGTTATATCATAATGATACAATCGCTACGGCGGAATTGCTTATTTCCACTTCCGTAGATGCGATCATCAAAAGTTCACGCGAATACGATGGTGTCATTAATTTTGAAGGACGCAATACTTTCAACAATCAGCATCACATCAATGCGTCTATAAAATATGCGATTGAAAACGGACAAACACAACTCAACGCGATTAAAATTGATAACAATTCAGGCGAATTGCAACTAGAAAAAATACTGGAAAACGAACCGTTTTTTCTCAAAACAAATACCAAAGCGGTGGATTATATCGTGCAAGTCAAAAACTTCAACAAAAACACCTTGACACGCTGGTTTTGGCTACCGTTTTTCATTTTATGTGTTGCTTCATTATGCTTTTACTTTTTGATTCATAAGTGGAAAAAAAGCATTGGTTTTTCTGGAAAAAGAGACACAATTGAAGCCAAAGTACGCAATGTGTTAAAGATTGAATTTTCCATCTATTGGATGCTCATGGTGTTTTTAACCGTTCGTATCTACTTGTTGTGGCGCATGTATGCGTTTCCGCCGTTGGAAAACATTACGTTTTTTGAATTTGAAAAATTGCAAAGTATGGAATCCTTTGTGTGGACTATCATTTCCTTGATCGGATTTTTGGTATTTCGCTTTGCCTATTTATACTTGAAAACTCACGAAATTCAGCTTCCTTTTGTGCATTTGCTAGAAAAGATTGTACACAACATCAATCAGAAATCGTTGGTTCTAAAAATTGGCGCATTGCTAGGAATTTGGGCAGCCATTTTCTTCATTTTATTCATTGCAAAAGTTGCCATCGGCTTTGTATTCATCTTGGCTTCCATCCTACTGCCGCTGTTTGCGTTTATGTATATTGACAGTAAAATTCCAGAAAATGCCGACGATGCTATTTGGGTACAATTGATCAAACGCTTGCCAAATTTTGGAATGTATGTCTTTCTGTATCTATTTTTTGACGCAGGATTCTGTCTGATTGCACTCGCGATGGGTTCGTTGTACTTTTTAATTAAAAACATCTACTTTCTACTTCAACAAAAACCAAAAAAGCGAACAAAATACGCAGTTCAATCGGTGTTGTATTTGCTGATATTTTTATCCGTATTCTTTGCGCATTACATCATTCCACAAATTCCTGGTTTGCAAAATGTAAGCAGCGGACGTATTGCGGCGAGAGGAAAAATTATCTATACAACGCCTGGCGAAATGTTGTTGGATGCAGACTTCAATTCTACGAAAGCACGCCGCATTTTGTGGGCTTCGGAAAGTCATTGGTTTGCCAACAATCACTTGTACGAACGTGTTAAAAACAAAGCGGGTTACAAATTTCCAAACATTCGAACACAGTACAATTCTAGAGGCGTGAGTCTCACGGTACAAACCCGGGAATTTGTGGTATTGCGCTATTTAATTTTTGAGCATAACCTTTGGTTGCCTATTGTACTCATTGCACACTTTTTGGCTTTACTGTTGATTGTTGGCTATTATTACTATCCGAAAAAATATGCAAATCCGATTAGCTATTTTAAGACGCTTGGCGCGATTGCTCTTTTTGTCATTTTAAGCGTGATCATGTATTTGGTATGTTTGAATAGTGTGATTTTTATTGGACAAGATTTTCCTTTTTTAACACTCACAGGAAAAGCAGCGATTGTCATTCCGTTTGTGTTGATTGGTTACATCGTGTATCATCTGGATTATAAAAACATTGATCATGTACAAGAAAAAGCGCCTGCACAACTGCGCATTCCTGCTGTTGGATTGATAGGTTTGTTAGCATTTATCATTGGCGGAAAAGTGATCAGTACCACAAATGCGATGGACGATCCGGATATGATTACGCATGAAGCTACACAACCTGTAGAACGACTCAAAGGTTTTGTAGACATCATGAATGCAAACTTTAGAAGCGTTCAAAAAGAATACAAACGTTCCAAACGCTTGCCAAATCTCAATTACAAACATGTTCCTGAAATATTGGATGCATATTTAGGAAAAACGGAAGAAGCGCGTTTTCAAAAAATTGATACAATGGTCAATAATTATGTGTCGCAACCGCGGGATGCAAATTATCTGAAATCGGCGTTAAAAAGCTTTGACATGAACGAAGCAAAAAACTTAGAACATATTTTACACATTCGTAAAAAACGCTATTCCGATCAGTTTGAATTTGTGGTAAATAGCAGTTATTACAGCATCAAACCTATTTTTGAAAGCTCGAAAGACAATCCAAATTGGCGTGGCGATTTACTCGCGATGGAAACGCCTAATCAATACTATTTGCAACCTGTACAGCAGAAAAAACGCGATTCTATTTTTAAACGCGGACAATTGATTGATCGAAATACCAAAGCATACGAGTCCATTCCGCTAGACCGGAAACTGTTTGGGCGTCCGTTTGCCAAATCAAATCTTATCAAATTATACCGTGTGCCAAGCAAATGGTTATTTACAAAAGATGATGCGATTGTAGCGAAAATTAGCAACGCGAAAAAAGTAAAACGCATTACACTTTCAAACCGTACGCGGATTTACAAAGAAGAAAATACCGCGAGCTTCTCTGATTTTATGTTGACGAATGGCGATATTTTAAAGATTGAAGATTACAAACCTTTACGCGTGAGTTACAATGCTGAAAATTACTTAGCACTGAACTACAATTACAATGGAAAGCAACGTTTCTTCTATCCACTAGGAAAAGGGATGATTTGGGCGTATAACTATTCGAAATTGTTAGAGAAAAATTACGAAAAAACACCGCCAAAAGAAGCCAAACGTTCCACATTTGATTATCAATTGCAACAAGATGTGTATGACTTGGCGGTTTCGAATGAAATTCATGACGATTTCTTTTTTACAGTGATGGACGGTGAAGGTCATGTGCGCGCCATGTTTGATTACAATCGTGGAAAAGAAAACTACAAAATCAATCCGAACGATTATCGCAAGTTGAGTCAGATTTACGAAGAAATCTATTTCAATACGCGCCAAGAAGATTTAACACTTGGCACACGAAACATTCGAAAAATGAATGCTTCTGGTGGTTTTGGCTCTACCATAAAACCAATTGTGTACAGCGCCATCACATCACAGCATCAACTCGATTGGGAAGCCATCAAACTGAATAATATTAATAGTGATCAAATTCTATCAAAACCTACAAAAAAAGGACTTTCGGGCGATCAAGTACGGTATTTTGGCAATAAGCGTTTGGTGTCGTACTGGCTGGAAAAAAGTGGTGAGTTTTTAGGTGAAATCGACAATGAAAACTACATTTTACAATCGAGAAACTCTTATAATGGGTTGATGATGTTATTGGGAAGTTACTCCAAGAAAAGATTGCAACAGTACAAAACAGTAATTTTTCGTCCCGATTCAGACACTTTGAAAATGCGCGAACGTTTTCCAAGAGTGTCAATCAATAAGCGTTTGTATGTCCTTTCGGAAGATTTTTATGATAAACTGCCCAAAGATGTAAACAATACCGATTATATTTTAAAATCGGGACTCATCAATAATTTTGATTTTGATACGTCTCGCGAAAAGATCAACACTAGCGTGGATTCTTCCTTTGTTGTTTTTAACAGTGAAAATAAAATCAACACCTTTTATAAAACCGAAGATTTATTCAGCAACGCAATTCGGAATAGTAACTTTAACTACCAATGGGTATTTCCTGAAAAGCAAGCATTTATTAAGAATGCAACCAATATTGCAGGTGAAAACTTAAGAAGCAACATTATCAATCCTGCCAAAGGTGGAAGTCCATTTGAGCTCACACAATTGGGAATGCTGGAAAATATTGTGCGTTTATTCAAGCTAAATTCAAACGTAAAAGCGGCTGTTCAAGAACAAAAAGACAGCACTTACAACAACTTGATTTTTGCTACAAAAGACTGGAAAACTGCTGCATATCAAGACTTTGTAAAAAATAATATTTACAAAGCTATGCACAATGTTCCGAAAAAGGGAACCGCAAAAGGTGTTTTTGGATATAAAAACACGTTAAAAATTAAAGACTCCAAAACCAAGGAAGATGTTACTTTTTACATCTATGCGAAAACAGGAACGCATAACAGCAAAGAAAATGGCATCAATGACAAATCACTTATTGTCGTGATCAGCGATGTGGATTTGACTTCAAAAACTTATGAAACCGAACCAAAATTGTATACGATGTTATTGACCATAAACAATGTAAAAAATGCAACGTATCAAAAAAAGCAGCAAAAATTGATACAGCTCATTACCCATTCAGAATCCTTTAAATTGTATTATAATTTATGAGAAAGCGATCAAAACATACAACTATCAAACTCGTCAGCCTTATATTCTTGGCGGTGTTATTTTTAGGAACTTGGATTCTTTGGAGCCATCGTGTTGAAAAAAGCACGATTGAACTCAATGAAGATGTCGCTTTCGAGCAAAATAGAACCATTTTGAAGATGAAAAAAGATAGTTTACTGATGCTTTTACACAACTGGCAAACGCTGAAAAATGGAAAAGCAATCCAACAAAAAAAAGCTGCTAAGAACAAAGCAATTCACAGCAATATTATGGAACAAGACAACTGGATTGTGTGGAAATATGACAATCGTTATAAGCGTGGTATGATGCAAGAACTCTTCGGTGATGAAGCCAAATATAAAAGAGATTCCACCGTTTTTAATCATGATGAAAAAAACAAACAAGTACGTTTCAAAGTTCAGTCAGACACAGCGTACGTCTATGTCCGTTTCATAACGCAATATTATTCGGTATTGGAGTGA
>CAZHSA010000010.1:0-28701 GCA_964535135.1 uncultured Kordia sp. | reverse complement strand
TTTCATAATTCAAGTCACTATTGCTATCAGTTTGACATGCTTGAAAAACAAGTACTCCACAAACTAATACTACCTTCATGATAAAGATTGCAAACAATCCTTTTCCAAGTCTTTTAATTCCGTTATTCATTTTCATTTTTTTAAATACACCTACTCGTACGTTTTTCGGTTTCCACGACTGTTTTTTTAAAGTGATTCGTTTCACTTAAAAACATTTGCCGTGATGTGTATTAAAAAAACACCTATCTTTGATTTGCAGATCGTAGGCAAATATTTATTTGTTTACTTTTAAGACTCCCGTTTTTATGGGAGTTTTTTTATATCCTGGTTTTACATTTTTTAAGTCTATTATTATCCATTCTATAACTTTCTTTAATTAGCTCAGAATAAGCTTTCTGTGCTTATCAAACCAATTTTAGATACTTCTATATTCTCGGTGCTATCAAATGTAAAGTTTACTGTTTTCTCTACGAGTATTCGCTGAATACCATCAAAATGTGCATCATAGTTGATAAGTTCTTTTTTGAGTAGACTCAATATTGATTAAATTTTCTAATATCATATTGTCACTGAGGAATAATTTTAAGTTCTTTAAACAGAAATTATATCTTCCTTAATTCATATTTGATCTTGACTCTCCTTTTTCCTTACTTACTTTAATAATATTATTACTGTAGAAGATACTAGGTTCTTTCTCTTGTATTTCTATTTCTATTACTACTTTTTTATTTTCCTTAAATAAATTAGAATGCTTAAAGTATTTTACTTTTTCATATTCCTTTTCATCAAGGAGAACTGTTATTGTTGAATCTTTTTTTGTCTTAAGAAAAATATAAGGCTTTCTTAAAAGATTATGCTTCTCTAAGTTTTTAAAATAACGATATAGTTTGACTGTCTCATTTTCAGATGTAGGATTTTTTAATGTACTATCTATTTCATTTAATAAACTTTTGTATTTATTATCATCAACTCCATAAAAACTAGCAAATGAAATTGATTTAAATGTTAGATCTGCCCTGATAGTTTTTTCTTTTTGCTTGTTACATGAAATAAATAGTGAGACAATAAATATTATTTTTATAAAATTCATAATTTTTGGTTTTAATTACAATCTCCAGTATTAGCCATAATATCGCCTCCGTCATTATTTCTAGTAGTTCCAGCTGGAAGTATCATAGTTCTTAATGCTTGACCGAACGGGCCAGGGCAACTTCCTCCGCCATTTGCTGGCCAAGTCGCTTGAGGATCAGGGAGAATTCGATCAATTGATTGTGCTACTTGAATAACATAATCAGTACAGTTGTTATTATTTAAATCATAATTTTGATTATATGCTTCGGCATCATTTATTATTCTTTGTAAATCGGATGGACTTATTGAGAAAGTAATACTAACATGAAACTCTCTCCCTGAATCATTACCAAATTCAAAAGGATCATTAGGAGCAATAGGGCTGACATTTCCTTCCGGATAAAGTCCCCATGTTCGATTAACATTCCCTTGACTGATTCCTATTGACGAATGACCAGCTTTTGTATCTCCTGAGGTTACATATACTTCATCAGAATTTGGCACAGGTTGATTTACATAGATTGTAATTTCGGCACTTTGTGTTGTGTCGAAACAACTTAAATAATCCTCAATATCCTCAATAGGAATATCTGGAGAAATAAAATCTATTTGTGTATTAATGTATTCTTCTAGACTAATATTCTGATCTATCATCAAGACTTCTATAGCTTCAAGAATAAAATCTTCAGCTTCTTGCGTAAAATTATTATCTGATAATAAGTTTTGTAATTCATCAGCTATATCAGGATTTTCATTTAACCAATCTATCTGGTTATTATTTAATCCATTAATATCAAAAATTGAATTATATATTAGAATAACACCAGCGGCTCCAATACATGGATCAATTGAAACAGCGTTAGATTTAGCAGCATATATTCCGTTACAATCAGTTATAATTAAGTTATCTCCGGACATATCGTTACCACTGCATTTTGGATTCCCTCTAGGAAGATGATAATCAGTATAACCACGATTACAAGCATAATAATATCCTAAGTTACATGGTTCTCCTGAATCTGTAAGTTCGCCTCCATTAGATGATGTTTGGTTTGTATTGCCTGGTGTATCATCACTTACTCCATTATTATTGGGAGGTACAGAGCTGTCACCTCCTGAGTTGTTTGTGTTAGAATTTGTATTATTATCAGTAGAATCAGGATCATCTTGATCGGCGCAGTCAGGATTAAGTCTTCCACTTACTGTATTTATATCCCCACTTTCTACAATTGCAGAGCCTATCAAATCTCCATTACTATTGTAAGATTCAATTATTCCTGAAAATAATTCAGACGTAGAGTTTTCATTTGCAATATACTTAAGAAAATACTCATCAATATAAGTGTCAGTTTCAATGACAATAAGATTTGTTTTACTATTTGGTTCACTAGGGGTTAATACCTCAAATGTATGCTTAGTATTATATTCATTTGTTACAACTACTTCCTTCCCTGTTAAGATAGTCCCTATAGCAATATTTTGAGATTCATTTTTTGTTGTAGTACTATTGCTTAATGAAATACTATATTTATTAATATTTACTCTTAAATTATTTCCTGATCTAATTTTTAAATAACTTACAATATCAGGTGACACCTTGCTCCCATGATTGGTTACTACCCTAAATTGTTTTAAAGGAAAAAAGTTTTGAGAAGTATCTTCGATTACGATAGCATCTCTATTACAATTTATTAGTAAAAATGACAATGAAATTACTAATAATAAGACAAATTTGTTTTTCACACTTTTAGTTTTTAATTATAAAATACTCTGCAATAATATATTGTATTAATATATTTAGTGTGTCAATATCTCCAAATTAGAGATATTGACACTCATTTTTTATTATTTATAAATTCTTGAGGAGAACAATTCTCTATTTTCTTAAATGCTCTATAAAAACTTGATCTTGAATTGAAGCCAGCTTCCATACCAATGGCAGTTATTGTGTAACTTTTAAATTTAGAATCATTGAACATTTTTTTTGCCCTTTCAATTCTTAATTTATTTGTGTAAGTAGAAAAGTTATCTCCGCTGTGTATTTTTATTTTCTCAGAAATAGAACTTAAGCTAACACCTAACTCTTGGCTAATCTGTTCTAATGATAAGTTAGGATTTGTAAATTGTTCATTGACTAAATTTGTGAATCTTTCATAAACGTCATCGGTCTTTTTAGAGGTAAGATTACTTGGTTTTACTTTAATTTTTTTCTCTTCACTAGCGCGAATTTTCTTTCGTTCTTTTATTAATTGAAGTTTATTTATACCTACATATCCTAAATAATATATTATTATAGACATACCCAACCATAAAAAATAAAATAATGATAAATTTTCAGCATTTGAATATACAGTAATTGACATTGCAATTATCCAAAATAAACATGTTACTACCCCAATTGTGACTAAACGTTTTAGCCATTTTGTCTCAGATTTTACCTTTAAAGGATTGTATTGTTTATTCTTTTTTTCATATTTTTTTAACATTTCGTATATCATATAAATTATGCTAACAATAAATATTATGGACAAAATATCTAAATAGATAAAGATTCCTCTACTGAAATGAGATGGAAGTTCATAAGCTGGATTAACCAAAAATTTATATATTAATTGTAATATAACTATTAACATAACAGTAAAAAAAGGAGTAAATAAATAAATTAAAATACTTTTTCTCAACTTTTTCTTACATTGCAAATATTTATAAATAAAAAGATAAAAAAAAGGCATTATTAACCAATGCCAAGGAATGTAAGTGTATTTAATGAAGTTATATTTTTCAACTGTTTCTGTGTCAATCAACCAATACTGTAAATTACTCAATGACATTAATATCATTATAATTCCTAGGTAAAGGCTTGCTTTACTATTATACTTTTTATTTAGTAAAATTATTAATCCAAAAATTAAGCCTTGAATGACACCTGCAAAAATTAATAAATTGTATATATTGAGATTTAAGTCTTTAAACATTTTGTTGTAATTAGGGGTAAGTTTAAGTGACGTTAAAAATATCAAAAAAGTACTGTTAAAAAAAAGATTTTTCTATGCTAAATTTTAAGAATTTTCAAAAATTAACAGTTGAATACTTAAACAAAACGAATATTCTATTGAAAATAAATATCTTATCCAGATCCGGCAAAATAATCAACGCCTACAACGCACTACTCCTGGCAGAAGAAGTTTCTAAAAAGAAGAAGCGAAAAAAGTAAAAAGACTTATATTGTCATTTCGTAAAAATAAAACCTAATTTGAAGTCTCTACAACCATTCATCATACTATTTTGTTGCATTATTACAGCCTGTACTTCTTCAAAAGAAACTTCACACATCCCGCAAATAATTACAACTAGTTTATCAAAAAAACAACAACTAACCAAAGCTGAAAAGCGAAACTGGCATCTTAAAGATATTTATACTGATTCCATTCCAGGAATCAGTTTGGAAAAAGCTTATGATTTTTTGATCGACAAAAAAGGCGACACTATTATTGTGGCTCTTATTGATACGGAATTAGATATAGATCATAAAGATTTAAAAAATCAAATTTGGATTAATAAAGATGAAATTCCCAATAACGGAATAGATGATGATACTAATGGTTATGTAGATGATATAAATGGCTGGAATTACACCAACACAGAAATTGGTGACGAAATTCCTTACTCTAGTTATTCATACACAAGGATTATTAGAAAGTATGATTCTATATTTAAAAATAAAAAGTTATCAAGTAGTATTTCACCAAGTCAGAAAAAACTATTTTATGAATATGAAAGAGCACTAGAACGTCATGAGAGAGAGAAAGAAGAGAGACTAAACAATATTAATAGATATAATAATATAAATGATAATTTTAACAAAACGGATTCTATATTATTAAGTTACTTTCCAAGGAGTAATTATACTATTAATCAACTGGATTCTTTGAGAAAAACAATCGTAGATTCAACTTTGATATCAGAAATAGATAACATGAAATCCTTTTTAAAAAATAAGGTGAGTATAAAAAGAACTAACAGATATCTTAAAAGAGAATATAGGACGTTAAATACTTTACTCAATGTTAATCATAACGATAGGGAAATTCAACGAGATAATTCAAGTGATATAACAGATATTCACTATGGAAACAATAATATTCAGGGGACTAAAAAAATAAGTCATGGCACTCAAGTAGTGTCTATTTTAGCTGCTTCTCGGGATAATGATATTGGTATAAATGGCATAACTAATTTAGTTAAAGTTATACCAGTTGCAATATCTGTTTCTGGTGACGAATTTGACAAAGATATCGCTCTAGCAATAAGATATGCCGTTGACAATGGTGCAAAAATCATTAATATGAGTATTGGAAAGGAATTTTCAATGCATCCAACATGGTTAAAAGAAGCAATACAATATGCAGAAAAAAATGATGTGTTGATTGTCTCCTCAGCAGGAAATAAAAGTTATAATTTAGCTGTTGAATTTGATTATCCTGATGATTATGACGAAAATGGAGAGTATGCAAAAAATTTCATAAAAGTGGGAGCTAGTTCCTACAAAGCAGACTCAACATTGGTTTGGCTTTCTTCAAATTATAGTCAAAAAAATGTAGATATTTTTGCTCCTGGGCATAAAATATATAGTCAATCAAGAAAAAGATTGGGGTTTTATTCAGGCACTTCTTATGCCTCTCCTATTGTAGCAGGAATAGCAGCATTAATTCGATCTTACTATCCAAACTTATCTGCTGTAGAAGTCAAAGAGATTATTTTAGCATCCGGAATTTCTTTTGATGTGGATGTTGTACAGCCTTATCCATACGGAGAAAAACAACCAAAAGAAAAAATTCCATTTAGTTCAATGTCCAAATCCGGCAAAATAGTCAACGCCTACAACGCACTACTCCTGGCAGAAGAAGTTTCTAAAAAGAAGAAGCGAAAAAAGTAAAAAGACTTATATTGTCATTTCGTAAAAATAAAACCTAATTTGAAGTCTCTACAACCATTCATCATACTATTTTGTTGCATTATTACAGCCTGTACTTCTTCAAAAGAAACTTCACACATCCCGCAAATAATTACAACTAGTTTATCAAAAAAACAACAACTAACCAAAGCTGAAAAGCGAAACTGGCATCTTAAAGATATTTATACTGATTCCATTCCAGGAATCAGTTTGGAAAAAGCTTATGATTTTTTGATCGACAAAAAAGGCGACACTATTATTGTGGCTCTTATTGATACGGAATTAGATATAGATCATAAAGATTTAAAAAATCAAATTTGGATTAATAAAGATGAAATTCCCAATAACAGTATTGATGATGACAATAATGGATATATAGACGATATTCATGGTTGGAATTATGTAGGAACAACAGAAAAAGATAGCATCCCTTATGGGCATTACGAATT
The DNA here is from genome assembly GCA_964535135.1 of uncultured Kordia sp. Lineage (GTDB taxonomy): Bacteria > Bacteroidota > Bacteroidia > Flavobacteriales > Flavobacteriaceae > Kordia. Next base: position 22,227 of record CAZHSA010000010.1, on the reverse strand, counting down.
TGTTAGAGTAATTAATCGTTTTGATTCAATTTTTAGAGATGTAACTTCTTTAAATGATATCGATAAATCTCAAATTGAGAACTTTAAAAAATATCAGAAAGCCTATGAAGCTTATCATTTTAGATTAAAACTTGCAAAGAAAAACTTAGAAAGATACAAAAAAGGAAAACAACGTTATCTTAAATCTAAAAAAATAACTAGTCAGTATATAGAAAATCCTACTGATAAAAGTCAACAAAAAATTGATTCGCTAATAAATGTAGTTTCTAATGAAAAACATAAAAAAGAGATACAAAGGTTAAGCAATTTTAAGAAATACGGAATATCTGAAAAGTGGTTAGATAATAAAATAAAATTTTATACATACTATATTAACTACAAATTCAATTTCAAATTTAAAGAGCGTTATCTTACAAATGATGATCCCAACAATCTCAATGATTTTCCATATGGTAATAATGATATTCAAGGAACTCAATTAATAAGCCATTCTACGAAGGTGTCTTCAATAATAGCGGCGACAAGAAATGATACATTAGTAGAGGGGATAAACGATATGGTGAAAATAATGCCGTTAAGTATTTCAGTATCTGCAAGTGAACACGATAAAGATATAGCTTTAGCGATTAGATATGCAGTAGATAATGGTGCCAAAATTATTAATATGAGTATTGGAAAAAACTTTTCATTATATCCAGAATGGGTTTATGATGCACTTAAATATGCAGAGAAACATAATGTTTTAGTAGTTAAATCTTCGGGAAATGAAGGTTATAATCTTGATAAGACTTCCGATTATCCTAATGATGCAATAGACAGTGATGAATTTGTAAATAATTTTATTAAAGTTGGAAATACGTCTAATAGAGTTGATTCTACTTTAGTTGATGGTAGTTCCAATTATGGAAAAAAAGAAGTAGATATATTTGCACCAGGTACAAACATCACTTGCTTAAATAGATGGAGAGTTACTGAAGATACCGGAACTTCATTGTCTTCAGCTATTGTAAGTGGCGTAGCAAGTCTAATTTTGTCGTATTATCCAAACCTAACTGCTGCCGAAGTAAAAGAAATAATACTACAATCTGGAACTTCAATTGATTTAATGGTGTTAAAGCCCTATCCAAACGGAGAAAAACGAGACCCTAATAAAGTCCCTTTCAGTTCCCTATCCAAATCCGGCAAAATAGTCAACGCCTACAACGCACTGCTCATGGCAGAAAAAGTCTCTAAAAAGAAGAAAAGAAAATAATAAAAATAATCAGCATACTTGGCAGTTTTTTATGCTTTTTTATATGTATGTAGCCGTCATGGGTAACAATTTTTGATTTTCTACACTACCGTATATAAATCATAAAACCATACAAATTATGAAAAACTTAAAAGATTTAGCAAAAATCGGAAAAGAGTTAACAAAAGCAGAACAGCAATTAGTTAAAGGTGGATTGAACTATTTATGCTGGGGAGAAGACGGTCAACTAGAGTATTCTCCAGAAGATGCTAGTAGCCACATGTATCACTGTGTTCCTATTGCAGTAGTTTCTGCAAGTGCTAGTCCAGGTACAAGTCATTAATTGATAAAGATTAAGAACTTAAAAACATTAGTTTTAAGTGAACGAAAGAGAGCAATATATTCATTTATGAGTAGGTTGCTCTTTTTTTCATTATTGTATTAAATTGATACTAATCGTTGAAATTTCATCGCTTGGAAAACGATACGAATGATTAGGATCAATGGAAATTCCCGCTTTAGCAATCGCATCCAAAAAGACATCCAATTCCACAATATACTGATCGGAAAAACCGTGTGTCACATCATAGGCAGTACAGGGCGTTTTGCCCAAATTTAACGCTACGGTATTGGGCGCTACGGTATGTAATTCAATAAACAACAAACCGTGTGTTGAAATATACGGTTTCCACTTCTGAAAATGTTCTATCAAACTCTGTGCAACGGCTGCATTGTGCAAATGTTTCCCGCGATGTGCAAAAGCACCTGTGGACAATAAATTGCCAGTATACGTTCCTGTAGGCGCATTAAATGGACGATTATGATCTAAAAATGAACGCACGTTGAGCAACTCTGATAACTTTACATTATATAACTTTTGCAACTTTGCATCAATCTCAGCAGGATTTCCAATATCGCCCCACACAACTTCCGCCCACACATTGGCTCTTTCCAAATTTCGTTTCGTGCTCAACAATGCTTCCTTGTTATAATCGGCACCAATCAAAATGAGTTTGTTATTGTTTAAATCTTCTTTGCGTTGAGTTTGGTTCCAAATCAAATCGAAAATGTGCTCTAGCAAGGCGCCATTTCCACAACCAACATCAATAATTCCTTTGGGTTGTTCGTCCAACGGTCTATTAAAAATATCAACCAACACGGCATCAAACTTATTAAAATAGGTTGCGTGACTTCCGCCACTTCCCCAAACATTAATACCTCGAAACACATGTTGCTCGTTCCCCAAATGATCTTGCTGAAAAAATGGAAGAAAATCGCCCGTTAAATAAGTTTCTTTATAACGCATAATCGGCATGTACGAAGTGGTAACACCGTATGCATAACTCTTGGCAAACAAAAATTTACCTTTGGTTGTCAATTCAGATCCATCATGCAATTCCAACAATTGCAATACTTTTTGAAGCGACGCATCTTTCAAAAATGTTGTAGTCTCCAAGTTTTCCAAATCGGAATGATAACCCAAATACACCAACAAAGGTGCTAACAAAACACCTTCTAAATGAAACGCGACTTCGTCCTGAAAATACGAATCTGAGTGTAATTTTTCTTTGGTGCCTGCCCAATAGGTAGCAAAAGAAATCAAGGTATCTATTTCGGGAAGCGGAAACTGAAAAGGTTGTTTTAATAAATCATAATAATAGCCAAAAAGCGTATTAAAATGCACATAATGTGATATATGTTGTTGAAAACGGGTGAATTTTGATGTGGTTTGAATAACAACTTCGTCAGAAGTTACGGAATAGCTTAAAATTCCTTGTGAAGCCAAACTGCGCAACGAAACATTCAAATAACCCGCATGAAACTGCGGAAACTTCTCGGTAATTTTTGTCAAAGAAGTGCTTCGTTCCGACGCCAAAAAATCAAAAACGGCATGCTGTTCCAACACGGCAATCGTGGCAGTAATGGTAATTCCGTCTTGGTGTTTAAATAATAAGGATCTAAAAGCGCGTTTTTGTTCTCTAGTTAAGTTCATATCTTTTAAAGATACAACTTTTTCAAACGTAGAAATGTGAAGAAAAGCCTAAATCCCCTTCGGAATGGCGTCAATCAATTTTTGGGTATAATCAGACTTCGGATTGGCATAAATAGTGTCCGCTTCGCCCAATTCTTCTATCTGACCGTTATTCATGACCAATAACTGGTCAGAAATATACTTAACAACGGCCAAATCGTGCGAAATAAAAATATACGTAAAGCCAAAATTATCTTTCAATTCGTTCAGCAAATTCAATACTTGTGCCTGTACCGAAATGTCCAACGCGGAAACCGATTCGTCACAAATAATCAACTTGGGTTGCAGCGCAATGGTGCGTGCAATGCCAATACGTTGCCGCTGTCCGCCCGAAAACTCATGCGGATATCTTCCATAATACGAAGCATCCAAACCAACACGTTCTAGCAATTCGAGTACTTTCTCTTTGCGTTCGGCATCATTAGCGTGCAAACCGTGTACTTTCATCGGCTCCAAAATGGCAGTTCCTATTGGAATTCGAGGATTTAGCGACGCAAACGGATCTTGAAAAATAATCTGTATCTCTTTGCGCAAACTGCGAATTTCAGCGTTAGACAATTTAGTAATGTCTTGTCCTCTATATAAAATTTCGCCTTCGGTGGCTTTATGCAACTGTAAAATAGTATTTCCTAAAGTTGATTTTCCACAACCCGATTCGCCCACCAAACCGAGTGTTTCGCCCTCATACAATGAAAAACTTACGTCGTTTACGGCTTTCACTTCCGTAGATGTGCCAAAAATACCTGCGCTGCTAACAAAGGACTTAGACACGTTTTTCACCACTAATAATGGCGCTTTCGCGTACATGGTCTCGTGGTGACGCTTTCGTGCTTCGGCAGAAACGACTTCGTGAGAAACCGTACCAGCCAATACATCCTGAATGGTAGGAAGTTGCTTCAACCGAACTTCTAAAGACGGTTTTGACTGTAACAAAGCTTTGGTATATTCATGTTGTGGATTTGAAAATAACTCCGCAGTAATACCTTTCTCTACAATATCACCTTGATACATCACTACAATCCGATCGGCAATTTCACTCACCAAAGACAAATCGTGCGAAATAAAAATAATGCCCATTTGGGTTTCTTGTTGCAGCTCTTTCAACAACAAAATAATTTCCTTCTGAACGGTTACGTCTAAGGCTGTTGTGGGTTCATCAGCAATTAACAACTTAGGTTTGCAGGCAATTGCCATGGCAATCATAACGCGTTGTTTCTGTCCGCCACTCAATTGATGCGGATACGATCGGTACATCTGTAAAATACGTGGCAACTTTACCTTTTCAAAAAGTGATAAAACCATTGCTTTTACTTCTTTCTTTGAGCAGAAATGATGTTGCAATAACACTTCTTCCACCTGTTTTCCGCAGGTCATGGACGGATTTAACGAACTCATAGGTTCTTGGAAAATCATCGAAATTTCATTCCCGCGTAAGCGTCGAAAATCGCTATTAGAAAGTGTAGTTAGATTTTGATCGTTATATAAAATTTCACCAGAAATCGTAGTATGTTTCTTGGGTAACAATCCTAAAACAGCAAGTGACGAAACCGATTTCCCACTACCAGATTCTCCAACAATTCCCAAAATTTCATTTGAAGAAACGCTATAGGAAATTCCATGAATGACTTCATTCCCTTTAAAAGCAATGCTGAGGTTTTGAATATCTAGTAACGTATGCATCATTCAAAAGTAAACAAATACAATTTCACTAAAAAATTAACTTGTAAAATAGCTTTTAAAAAGCACTTCAGCCTTTCTCTTTATATAAAATAAGTAAGGTTTTAGCGTAGTTTGTATATATAAAAAACACAGCCTGTAGGAAATTCACAAAAAAACATGCAATTCATCGAAAAATTATGTAAATCATTAAAATATTAATAAAAAATTAACACTTTTGGCACGTTTTGATGAAAATAAGTCAACAAACAATCATCAATAATGCGTATACCACATGAATATACACCTATTCTATACGTATTTAGTAGGCTTATAGCATCATTCAAAAAATAGTAACCTAATAACAACCAAAATTAACACATGAAGAACAAGTACCTTTCATTAGGGCTTTTAGCTCTAGGTATGTTCTTTTCGCAAACTTCATTTGCACAAACGGATGCTGAAAAGCAGAAGATTGTAAGTCAATATGATCTACAAGCGTTAGGAACATTAGAAAACAGATTAAACGCAAATCAACTACAAGAAAAGCAACGTGCTATTCAATTAGCACAGCAAAACGGCTGGGAAATTAAGACTACTTTACCAGACGGAACATTTATTGAACTACAACGTGTAACTGCGGACGGACAACCTGTGTATTACAGGACATTCAACGTAGATGCTGCACGCTCTACAAGAACAGATCACCTAAATTCTGGAGGTTCCTTAGGATTGAACCTTATGGGGCAAAACATGACTGCTTATGTTTGGGATGGTGGAGTTGCCAGAGCTTCACACCAAGAATATGACGGTCCAGGCGGAACCAATCGTTTCTCTACAGGAGATTCTGGTTCGTTAAACTATCACTCAGCACACGTTACCGGAACCATTATGGCTTCAGGAGTTGTGGCAGATGCCAAAGGAATGGCGCCACACGCAAGTGCTGTAGGATACGACTGGAACAGTGATTTAGCAGAAGCAACTTCGGCTGCATCAAGCGGAATGTTGATTTCGAATCACTCCTATGGTTTTAGAGGCGATTTAGTGCCAGATTATTATTTTGGAGCGTACATTACAGAATCTCGCGATTGGGATGAAATTATGTTTAACGCGCCTAACTATTTAATGGTAGTTGCAGCAGGAAATGACGGAAATCAAAACGGATATAACGGAAGTCCTTTAGGAGGCAACAGTTCGTACGATAAACTTACAGGACATTCTACCTCAAAAAATAACTTGGTAGTTGCCAATGCACAAGATGCAAACGTAGATGCTAGTGGAAACCTAGTTTCTGTAGCTATCAATAGTAGTAGTAGTGAAGGACCAACAGATGATTACCGTATCAAACCAGACATTACAGGAAATGGTACAGGCGTATATTCTACTTACCAAAATAGTGATACTGCGTATAATTCTATCACAGGAACGTCTATGGCATCGCCAAACGTAGCTGGATCTGTATTACTATTACAACAACATTACAACAATACAAATGGTTCTTTTGCAAGAGCAGCTACCATCAAAGGAGTTGTATTGCACACAGCAGATGATGCTGGATCTTCAGGACCAGACGCTGTATTTGGTTGGGGATTAATGAACGCAAAACGTGCGGCGGAAGCTATTTCTAATGATGGAAATGAATCTAGAATTGAGCAATTGACGTTAACGTCTGGGCAGTCATATTCTATCACAGTAGATTCTGATGGCGTAAATCCATTACTTGCATCTATTTCTTGGACAGATCGCGCAGGAACCGCAACGACAGCAACAAACTCATCTACCGCAGTTTTAGTAAACGATTTAGATATTAGAGTAACCAAAGGAGGAACATCATACAATCCATGGAGATTAACTGGTGTTACCACTAATGGAACAGGTGATAATACGGTAGATCCGTATGAAAGAGTAGATGTTTCAGGAGCTTCTGGAACGTATACAATTACCGTAACCCACAAAGGTTCTTTAGTAGGTGGAAGTCAGGATTTCTCATTAGTTGTCACAGGATTAACAGGAACACCAGTAGTATGTAATGCAACAACGCCAACCGGAGTTGCTGCTTCAGGAATTACAACGTCAGGTGCAGATATAGACTGGAATACAGTAACCGCAGCAACGTATGATGTTCGTTACAGACAATCAGGAACGACTACTTGGACTACAAATGCAGTTGCTACAAACTCTACAACATTAACAGGATTGGCAGCGTCTACATCGTATCAAGTACAAGTACGAAGTGTATGTCCTAGCGGAAACTCTTCATACAGTGCATCCGTAACGTTTACAACAGCCGATGTACCATCATTCTGTTCAGGTTCTATAAGTTCTTTTCCGTATAGTGAAGGATTTGAAGCTGGCGATGGCTGGACACAAGTTGGTGGAGACGACGGAGATTGGTACCGCACGAGCGGAAGTACGCCATCTTCAGGAACTGGACCAACTGCTGCGGCACAAGGCTCTAACTACTTATTCTTAGAAGCATCTACGAATAGTAGTCCTGGACAAATAGGAAATAACGGAACGGCAATTTTAGAAAGTGACTGTTTTAATTTAGCTGGAAAATCTTCCGCTACATTTAGCTTTCAAAATCACATGTATGGAACTGCAGTAGGTTCAATAACTGTGCAGGCTTCCACAGATGGAGCTTCATGGGCAAACGTATGGTCAGATTCTGGAAATAAAGGAAACCAATGGAATAGCATTTCTGTAAACTTAAGTGCATATTTAGGTCAAGAAGTAAAATTGAGAATTGTAGGAACTACAGGTAACGGATGGTCTAGTGATATTGCTATTGATGACTTATCAGTAACCGCTGTAGATGCTTCGGCAGATACTACGGCACCAGTAATTACCTTAAATGGAGCTGCAACGATCAACTTAACAGTGGGCGATTCGTTTACAGATCCAGGTGCTACGGCAAGCGATAATATTGATGGAGATTTAACTTCAAGTATTGTGGTAACTGGTTCAGTGAATACTTCGGTAGCAGGAACTTACACATTAAATTATAATGTAAGTGATGCTGCTGGAAATGACGCCACACAAGTGTCAAGAACTGTAAATGTTGATCCGGCAAGTACTGGAGGTTGTTCAGGTGGTGTAAGTTCGTTCCCATACAGTGAAGGATTTGAAAATACTTTGGGTGCATGGTCACAATCTACCGCAGATGATATTAACTGGAGTATTACTTCTGGAGGAACACCTTCAAGCAATACAGGACCAAGTGCTGCTACAGAAGGATCGTACTACATTTTTGTAGAAGCTTCTGGAAACGGAACAGGATATCCTAACAAACAAGCAATTTTAAACTCACCATGTTTTGACTTAAGTGGAGAAACACAAGCTACTTTTGCATTTAGCTATAGCATGTTTGGAGCAGCAGATATGGGAAGTATTTCCTTAGAAGCAAGTGACGATGATGGTACAACATGGACTTCTTTATGGAGTGAAACAGGTAATAAAGGTGCTGGCTGGCAAACGGCAAGCGTAGATTTAGCTGCGTATGTTGGTGGAAGTGTACAATTACGATTCAACCGTATTACAGGCGCTACATGGCAAGCAGATATTGCTATTGATGGTGTAAGTCTTTCTACGAGTGGCGGAAGTGGACCTTCTTGCTCAAATGTATCATTGTCTATTACGTTTGATAATTACCCAGAAGAAACAGCTTGGCAAATCACTAATAGTGGCGGAACAGTAGTTGCTTCTGGCGGAACATACGGTTCTCAGGCAGATGGTTCTACGTTAAACATTGATGTAGGATGTTTAGATAATGGATGTTATGACTTTACCATTACAGATACGTACGGTGACGGAATTTGCTGTGCATACGGAAACGGATCGTTTACATTGACAAATGATGATACAGGAGCAACGTTAGCTTCTGGCGGATCATTTACAACGTCAGATACGACAAACTTCTGTGTATCAGCTTCTGGAACCACAGCAACAGCTGATTACATAACTACTTTTGATGGTACTGATGTAAGAGCTACTTTGGATGTGAAAATTTATCCAAACCCTGTAAAAGGAGCAACATTGAATGTAACAACTTCGCAAGACAATGCAAGTTATACCATTATGAATATGGTAGGACAACAAGTAGCTAAAGGAAACATCGTTTCTGGAGCTATCAATGTTTCTAAATTAAGAGCTGGCGTATACATGATTCAAATCAACGCTGGATCGCAAACAGTAACTAAGAAATTTATTAAGCAATAGTAAATAAATTTAGAGTGCTTAAAAGCCCAAACATGTAATGTGTTTGGGCTTTTTATATCATTCTGAAAACTGTTTTTAAAAACAGCCACATTGTATTGGTCATGTCAGTTTGCGATGTCATTTAACTTCTTAGTATATTTGTGTTGCACACGTCTATAAAAATCAACACATCGCTTACAATTGAAAGAACTCAGAGAATTTGTTGAAAAATATGAAAAGATACCCGATCAAGATTGGGAATTAATTTCGACATATTTTCAGAAGAAAGAAGTCCCTAAAAATTTCAACCTCCTAGAAAAAGGCAAAATATGCAGATCTCTTTATTTTTTAGAAAGTGGATTGCTTCGGTTTTTCATTGTAAAAGAAGGTGTAGAGATTATAAAATTTTTTACAATTGCACCTTATTTCTTCACATCACAAGTAAGTTTTAATTCAAGAAAACCTGCATGAGTATATTCAAACTATAGAAAAATCGGTTGTGTGGGAACTATCGTATGCGCATAACAATGAATTGCTAAAATTAGATTCATGGAATAGTTTTGGGCGAAAAATAACGCAGGAAGTTCAATTTTTCACAGAAGAAATTTTAGAAGAACTACAAACAGAAACGGCTGAAGACAGATATTTTAAACTCCTCAACAATCAACCTAGTTTAGTGCAACGAATTCCATTAAAATACTTGGCTTCTTATCTTGGAATAGCGCCACAGTCTTTGAGTAGAATACGTAAAAAAGTAAGAAGTTAACATAGGTGAAGTGTACTATATATATTCTTTCCGATTTTTGTATGCGTATTAAAACATATAAAAATGGCAGCTTCCTTTAAAGAATCAAATTTTCATTTCAATTATAGCATCACAGTAAACAATTCACAAGAAAAAGTATGGGCTTTTTTGACAAATGTAGAACGATGGAAAGATTGGGATACAGAACTTACCGAATCAAGTCTTTTAGGAGAATTTAAACTAGGTGCAAAGGGAACATTAAAACCTAAAAAAGGTTTCAAGTTACAATTTTATATCAGTGAACTCACTCCAAATACATCTTACACGTTTCGAACAAAAATGCCTGTTGGATATTTAGAAATAAAAAGGTCGCTTCAACAAAAAGGAGATTTTGTAACGTTTAATGATGAAATTCAATTTACAGGATTTTTAAAAAAGGTGTATGGATTTTTGTTGGGAAAAGGTTTTAGAGCTGTTTTGCCAGCAGTAATGGAGAATTTTAAAACACTAGTTGAACAAGCATAAATACTATAAAAATGATCGCACTAAAAATAATTTATACATTAAATATAATTGTTGCTGGGCAAATAGCAATTTCGGCACTTTCAAATCCTGAAAAATCGGCACTAACTACATTTGGAAATGCATATCAATCAACGGAAGTTATAAAATTAGTGGGTTGTTTATGGTTAGGAATTGCTATTATTTCAGTTTTAGGATTGTGGAAACCCATTACATTTTCTTCAATTTTGTTATTGCAACTTATCTACAAAGGTGCTTGGCTCTTTGCAGTAGCACTTCCTAGTTTTCAAAAAGGAACACCATTTCCAAAAGTGATGGCTGTTTTTTTTATAGTTTGGGTTGTGTTATTGCCTTTCATTATTCCATGGAAAGTATGGTTTCAACAAGGATTTTAAGCAATAATTGTTTGCAATAAGCTAGCCGTTTTTTTTAAGAAACGAGGTATAAGACTCACACAACTTTTTATGTTCATCAGAAATAGCAATTGGATTTCTGTCTACGCAGGATGACAACGAAAAAGGTAATAGTTTTTCAAGCCGTACACAAAAATGTTAAGAATTCTACACCAGCACGTTTCTAAGCAGTCTAAGCGAAAAGTAATCTAGAAAGCCTAAAAACCTATTTCATAAACCTTGGATCAAACGTTTCTAGCGTAAGCTTTAATAGTTCATAAAACTCATCGGCAGTGCCGTCAATAGAGCGTCGAACCCAGAAACTAGGACAGGTAAATGCTTCATACACATCGTAGCCTTGTTTCTCTAAAGATTCGGCAAAATCTCTGAATTCTTCTTGTAAATAAAATGATGGTCCTTTGATACGACCGTTCATATAATCGTGTTTTTGAGGATTGGAAATCGCCTCCAAATATCCATCCATAACTTCTTGATTGTTTGCGCCTTCTTTATACGAAAGATAATAGGTGCGTAAGTATTGTTTGAGATGGCTATCATAGTGCGCTTGTACACCGTTGACAAAATCTTTATTCTTGAATACAAACCGAAGATTGTCCTCCAATTTTTTGACAAATAGCGGATTGTAATACCCAAAAGTTGTTTCGCTTTTATAATTTGGAGTATTCGCGTGTGGACCTTTTAAAAACGCAGGTTCACCCACTATAGTTTCCAACATAGAAATGCTAAAAAATTTGTCGTACAAAGCATAGCGTCCACGAACACCACTTTCTGGAATGTACGTTTCTGGGACTTCTTTGTAAAAGTCAGTAGTTGAAACTGTATTGTCCCAATTGGCAATGGTTGCGTTGGAATTTTGACGTAGTTCTTGTATGGTTGTTTCGTTTTTATAGATTGATTTTTGTAAGGAACACGCTGCAATAAAGAGAAAAATTAGGCAAACAAAGGAAGTTTTGAAATTCATAAGCATAGTTTTGTATGGAACGAATATAGCTAAAACATTGCTTTTTAAACAGATAAGACCTGTTTTCTTTGCGAAGACATCTTCAAGTTTATTTTAAATTCTTCAACTAAACGTGATTCAAATCATATTAAAAGGCTAACATTCTAAAGCAACGTGTTTCTATGCAGTCTAAGAGCAAAGCGATCTAAAAGGCGAAGCCGACTCTAAGAAGTCTAACCATCTAAGCAAGTCTAAAAAAACAAACTACACATGTAAAATTTCATCTTCTTCCAACAACGATTCATTGCGCAATCTGAGTAAAATCTGCGCGACAGCGATGACATCTTTTTCACAATATCTAATAATTCGATCAATATCACCTTCTTCATAAAAAACAGTCCGTACTTGACTGCCATCTATATCATCTTTTGGTGACGGAATGCCCAGTACTTTGGTCATCAAACGCAACGAAGTATAGTGTTTATAATCGCCAAACTTCCAGAGTTCCATCGTGTCTAAATGTGCAATTTCCCATGGTTTTTTACCAAATAAATTCAATTTATAAGGCAAGGTAACGCGATTAATAATCATACGACGCGCAATATATGGGAAGTCAAATTCCTTTCCGTTATGTGCACAAAGCAATTGTTGAGGTCGGTTAAAATGTGATTCAAGCAAGCCTTTAAATTCGCGTAATAAATGCGATTCTTCCCCGTGAAACGAAGTCGTTCGAAACTGTCGGATATCACCTTTATTGGCAAAATAGCCAACGGAAATACAAATGATTTTACCGAATTCTGCCCAAATTCCGGCACGATCGTAGAATTCGTCAGGTGTAAACTCGTCTTTGCGTTGATAGCTTGTTTTTTGTTCCCAAAGTGCTTTTTCTTCTGCATCCAAATCGTTAAAATCCGGATATTCAGGAACGGTTTCTATGTCTAGAAACAATACATTTTCTAAGTTAATTTTTTGTAACATTTGTCTATATTTAGTACGTTCGTGAGGAAGAATAAAGTACTAGGAAGACTTTGCTAATTTTCGTTTTTTAAGCTTTTCTTTGTAAAAAGACTTTTCAGCAATATAAAGGGTTTTAATGACTTCTGCAAACACTTGTGTTTCCGCATTGGTCAAATAGGTTGTTTTTTCAATGGTCATTTCTTGCGTTTGTGCGACTTGTTTTTTGATGCTTTCAATTTCATCATCTGTAAAGACAAATTCACAAAACAAATGTTCTTTCGCAGGACGTTTGTAATTGATGGTAGCAGCTTTATCCCAAACTACATAATCTTCGCCTAAAATTTGCACGAGTTGAATCATGTAAATCGGATCGGTTGCCGCAAACATGCTTCCGCCAAAAATAGCGCCGACGTAGTTTTTATTTTTATAACTGATCGGAACTTTGATTTTTACACGTTTCAAATCGTCTGAAATTTCAATTACGCGTGCTGTTGTTCTGCGATACATCGGTGACAGATTGAATCCGTATTTGAAAATTGCCGACGTGGACATGAATTTTTTTAAGAATTTGGTTGCGGTTTGGTACATGGTTTTTTACTAGTATTAATATTAGAATAGCGATTGCTGCTTCACCGGACTTTCATGTTCCAATAACCATTTTTTTCGCCACAATCCGCCTGCGTAGCCTGTGAGCGAACCGTCGCTTCCAATGACTCTGTGGCACGGCGTAACAATCCACAGTGGATTTTTCCCATTGGCAGCAGCTACAGCACGAATCGCTTTCACGTCTCCTAATTTTTTAGAAAGTTCTAAATACGAACATGTTTTTCCGTATGGAATTTTGTCTAATTCCTTCCATACTCTTTGTTGAAAATCGGTGCCTTTTGGTGTTAACGATAAATTAAATTCGGTGCGATTTCCTGCAAAATATTCTTCAAGTTGTGAAATACAATCTTTTAAAACTTGTGGATTGTTTGTTGAATTTTCAATCTCAATTTTTTCATCCAATACAGAAATTTCATGAATACCAATAGTGTCAGAAACAACCTTAGCCGTTCCGAGTGGAGTTTCAATATGTGCTGTATGTATATTCATCGGACTTAAAACGTCGCTTCGTCGATAAAATGTGTAAAATTACAGGTGAAGCGTATTTTTTTTCATAAATTTATCTGCTTGAATTTACGATAAAAATTACGAAATTTATATATATAAAACCGTTACAAAGAGAAAGTTGTTAGTAGTTGGTGATTTGCGTAAAATTTACCAATGACAAAAACCCAGTTGATTTTATTCTTCTGGGTTATTTTTTTCAATGATTCCCAACTTTTTAGCGCGTTTTTCCCAACTCTTTCTGGCGAGTTGTTGTAAGTCGGCCACATTATCGCTTTCGTCCATAATTTCCAAACCAAGCAAGGTTTCAATCACATCTTCCTGACTTACCAATCCGCTTACAGAACCATATTCGTCTACCACTAAGGCAATATGCTCGCGATTTTCAATGAGTTTTTCAAACAATTCAGGAATTGGTAAATTGCGTTCAGTAACCAACAATTCGCGCTGAATAGAAGACAACGGTTCAGAACCTTTTCCATCAATAATGGCTTCCATTAAAGTATCTTTTAAGAAATAACCAGAAATATCATCACTTTTAGAACCGTGAATCGGAATTCGAGAAAATTTTAAATCTGGATTTTCATCATAAAATTGCTGAATGGTTTTGTCGGCAGAATCAATTTTTAAAACCGATCGCGGCGTCATCACATCTTTCACTAAAATATCTTTAAAGCCTAGCATATTGCGGATCACTTTACTTTCAGATTCTTCAAATACACCTTTATCGGTTGCTATTTGCGTCATTGCCGTAAAATCTTCACGACTTAATATACTTTCGCCATGTCCTTTACTACCAATAATTTTGGTGAATAATTGTAAAATCCACAAAATTCCTGTGTACTTTAAAATTAGCACCATAATATCTAGTGTTCTTGTCGTAAAACCTGCAAGTTGTTTCCAGTACATGGCACCAATAGTTTTTGGGATAATTTCTGAAGCGACTAAAATTAAAATAGTCATTACTACAGAAATAATAAATACGCCGTAACTATCTTCATCACCATAAAGTTTCTTTGCTTCCGTTCCCACCATAATGGCACCAACGGTATGCGCAATGGTGTTCAATGTCAAAATGGCGATCAAAGGTTTATCAACATCTTGTTTTAAGGCTTTTAAATTATCTGCATACGCTTTTCCATCTTTTTTCTGAATATTAACAAACGTGGGTGTAACGCTCAATAAAACAGCTTCCAAAATAGAACATAAGAATGAAAAGAAAATAGAAATTACTCCGTATAATATTAATAGTGTCATGGTATTTCAAAAATTGTGTGTGGCGAATTTAGCTAATATTTTGCTCAATTTTTAGATAACTTGTTCGAATCTGTGAAGTTTCTGCCTTTTGGATGTTTTTATCGATCAAACTCCTTTTTAAGTTCTAAAAAAGAAATTGACGCTTTATAAAACGTCTATAGTTCTTTTATAAAGCATCAATATATACCCTTTTTTTCAGCGATTTAGCTTCCTAAGTTTGTTCCAAACAATAAAACATTTAAAATTATGAAAAACAGTATTCTTACACTTTCAGTAGTGCAAAAGTGCTTGGTTATGTTGATAGGACTAACGCTAGTAAGTCTTTCAACTTTTACCGTAAACGCACAAGAAAAACAGGAAATGCGAATTGAAGGAGACAATATAGAAGTCTCTTTAGAATTATTTAACCAAATACAGAATTGGCAAAATAAAAGAGATGATCAGCTTCCTTTAGACGCATTTTTGAAAACAATGGATATTTCAAAAGACATGCAGCCAAAAGTGACGACACTTTTAAGAGAATTACGAGGCGGATCAAGAGATACGGATTGTAATTGCGTGATGCTTACGGTGAATTCTTCGTACAATGTGGCCGCAAATTACTCCAATCAATTTTCACCGCCAGAAAATCAAAGCGGATTAACTACTTGGTATTCTGAATCTATTTCAGGAGCCGCAACTCGTCAACGATTAAAGCTTAATTCACCTAGTACAAACAATGAATATGAATATGAAAAGTCGGTAAGTGGTAATGAAACATCTTCTAACAGTTATGCGCGTATGTCATTTAATTATTTATGTACCAACGGAAGTTTGTTGCCAGAAGATTGTGGATGTGCTAAAACCATTGATTTAGCAGCAAATTATTATGGAGATTCTTGGGTAGGTACTTCTGCAACAGGTGGTTGGGGAACACATTCGAGTTTTGCAGCTGTGGAAGACGGTGTTGCCTTATTTGCTACAGATCAATATCTAACAGATACGCAGATTACGGTACTTGCTGGTGGACAATTTCAACTATCAAGAGCGCAAGATGACACCTGGAATCCTGAATTTTGGACAAATACAATTGATTTGGCATCTTCCATTGTGGGAGTAGTTGTTGCTGTTAATACGGGTGCGCCAATCAACTGGGCTACGACTGTGACTAATGTAGGTGGACAAATTGTAAATGTTTTTCAAACACCAATGGATATACATTATCAAGAAGAAGAAGACGGTTCTGCTGCAGATAATTTTTCAGTAGACTACACTGGAGGTATTACACTAGAGCCAAACCATATAGTAACAATATCTATGATTTCTAAAGGATATATTTATGGAAAAGGAAAAGGAAAATTTGTGAGCGACTCTGAACATAGAAGTGCTTACTTAATTTCAGCAGTATTGCCATTTAATAACTCAAATCCTGAGTGTTGTATGGAACAATACGGAAAATGGGTTTCTGGAGCTTTAGGACTTCCAGGTTCTACAGCGTTACGAAATAACATAGCATCACACCAAACTTTATTTGCTCCTTGGGATAATCTATCAGATACCAACGGTGACGGAAATGTGAATATAAATACAAATATTGGTTTTGCATACCGAGCAGAAGAGTGTAAAGTTTGTGGAATTGATGTGGTTACAGGATTAGGTGTTTATGCTGGAGGATTAAATATAGGATCAAACACAAGACCTGCAGTTTTATCATGGGACGGACAAGCTGGCGTAGCTTATTATCAAATTAACTTGTACAGCAGCACAGGAGTTTTGTTAAATACATTTAGTACTTCGGACACAACGTATACAGCGAATTTATTGCCAGGAGATTATAGTTTTTCTGTAACTGCAATTTGTGATAATGGTGAATCTGCCGTTTCAGGAACACAGCCATTTACAGTAAAACCTTTACGAGCTGATAATGGAGACATACGTCTTAAATTATCACCAAATCCAGGAAAATCTAACGTTGAAATTAGAGTAGAAAACTATAAAGATTTCAAAATTGTAGCATTGGAAATCACAGATGTAAGAGGGCTTCCGTATTATAAATCACAAATAAAAGATGGTGTACACAGCTTGAATATTGAAAGATGGAACACAGGAATCTATTTTTGTAAAATTACAACGGATGACAACCAAGTTACCGTAAAGCAATTGGTAAAAGAATAGGTAGGATTGTTATAAATGGGGGAAAAGAGTCTGTAGAAATATAGGCTCTTTTTTACTACCTACCACGATATCTTGGCGGCTTTATATCGTTCTGTTGGCTTGTAAGGAATCTGTATTTTTTATGAAACTTGATTATAATGTCAACCATGTATAATAAAAATCTTACTTTTATTTTTCTATAAACAGCTTAAATTTTCATTGCAAGTATATTAATGGAAATCTGCAAAATTAAATTCGTTTTGAAAATTATTACTTGGAATTGCTGCGGAGCATTAAGAAAAAAGTTTGAAAATCTTACAGACTTCGATGCTGACATTAATATAATTCAAGAATGTGAAAATCCAGCTGTAACTAAACATATCAAATACAAACAATGGGCTGAAAACTATTTATGGATTGGCGATAGTAAAAATAAAGGAATAGGAATTTTTGCAAAGAAAGAAATAGAACTAAAAGAGCTAAGTTGGTCCGATAGCTTTGAAGATCAGCTAGTAAAACACTTTTTACCTTGTTCTGTAAACGGAGACTTCAATTTATTGGCTGTTTGGACTCATAGAAATAATTCACCAACCTTTGGTTATATTGGTCAATTATGGAAATACCTCCAAATTAATAAATCAAAGTTAACTAAGGGTTTGATTGTTGGAGATTTTAATAGTAACAAAATTTGGGATAAACCACACAGATATTGGAATCATTCTGATGTAGTTGCTGAATTAAATGAAATCGGAATCAGAAGTTTATATCACACATATTATAATGAAGAACAAGGAATAGAAACTCAACCAACTTTTTTTCTTCAAAGAAAACTAGAAAAACCATATCATATTGACTATGTTTTCGGCAGTAAAGAATTTATAAACAAGCTAGAAAAAATTGAGTTGGGAAAAGTTTGTACATGGCTAAAACTAAGTGATCACATGCCAATTGTTTGTGAATTTAAATAAGAATAAAATTTTTTCTAAAAATCATGAATAACTACCAGCCACGATATCTTGGCGGTTTTATATCATTTAAGTTTAAATAAACAATGAGTTGACCTCTGTGGTGTGTAACATGATCTTGTAATAAATTCAAGATTTGCAATTTGGTTTTAGGACCCGCAAAGAATTTTACGATTTCTTTTAACTCTTCGGGAGAAGCTTTCTTAACGATGGTTGCTGTATTATCAAAAGCTTCTTTAATCGCTGCAATTACTTCCGCTTTTGTTGTATAATTTGTTTCCTTTTGATCGTTCTTTTTTTCCTTTGAAAAATACGTAGAACTCAACCAATCCATATTTTGTTTAATGTGCAGCAATTGCTCTTGAAACGTCTTTTGGCGTGCTGTGGGTTTGAAATTGTATTTGTCTTCTGGCATGAGTTCTGCCATTTCTACTAAATACTGTTTAGAGTTTTCCCATTTTTCTAAAAAAGCAGAAATTGGGGTGTCTTGTGCGTTTGCTATAACGGATGTGAATATTGCAATAATCAAAATATATGTTTTCATAAATCTTATTGAGTGTAAAGTAAAATATTTTGAATGTCTTCGTCTGTAATTTCGGGTGAAATAAAACAAGAGGTGTCTGTATTGAGTTCTCTGCGAAATCTTCTCATATAAAAAAATGAATCTAAACTTGTAGATCTTTTTTCCTCATATTGAATAGCAATGCCGCGTAATCTAGGTCCGGTAGATTGTGAATCTAACTTGTGACAAGCCGCACAGTTTGCTTTAAACAATCGTTCTCCTTGTTTAAGTTCTTCTGTAAGATTAGGAGGTGCTACATTTCCACAAATAAAAACAGGTTCAGAAGCTACTATTTCTTTCTGCACATTCATGTTTACCAAAAACAACAGACTTGCGCCCGCAGCAATGACAAAAATAAATATGCAAGTAGCTGTTTTCATGAATTTTATTTAGATAATAACTGAATCACATCTTTGGCAAAATAACTCGCAATCATGTCTGCGCCCGCGCGTTTAAATGCCATAATTGACTCCAACATCACTTGATCATGATTGAGCCAACCTTTTTCAGCCGCAGCTTTCAACATAGCATATTCGCCACTTACTTGATATACGGCAACAGGCACATCAAATTCATTTTTTACTTCGCGAACAATATCTAAATACGGCATGCCTGGTTTTACCATCACAATATCAGCGCCTTCATCAATATCCATTTCGGTTTCGCGCATGGCTTCAAAACGGTTCGCAGGATCCATTTGATACGTTTTTTTATCACCAAATCCTGGTGCAGAATCGAGTGCGTCACGGAACGGTCCGTAAAACGCTGAGGCGTATTTTGCGCTGTAACTCATAATGCCAACATCGGTAAAGTTTTCATCTTCCAAGGCTTCGCGAATGCTTAAAATACGTCCATCCATCATATCGCTTGGTGCTACAAAATCAGCACCAGCTTCTGCATGCGAAACGCTCATTTCTGCCAAAACTTCCACCGTATCGTCATTGATAATTTTTCCATCTTCTACAATGCCGTCATGACCATACGAAGAATACGGATCTAACGCAACATCTGTCATCACTATCATATCGGGACAGGTATTTTTAATCGTTTTGATGGCGCGTTGCATCAAACCTTCTGGATTTAAGGCTTCGGTTCCTTTGTTATCTTTTAAATTGTCAGGTACTTTTACAAAGAGTAAAACTGATTTTAATCCCAAACTCCATAGTAGTTTCAATTCGTCTACCAAAGTGTCCAAACTATGGCGATAATAATTTGGCATCGAAGGAATTTCTTCCTTAACACCTTTGCCTTCTACCACAAAAAGCGGCACTAAAAAGTCGTTGGCAGTAATTATATTTTCTCTTACCAAACCGCGAATGGCAGCATTGGCACGTAAACGTCTGTTGCGTCGAAGTGGGAACATAGTTTTGTTTTTGAAAAGTTGTACAAAGATAGGAAATATTCACACGAAAGTGTAGCAGACTGTCTGCTAGAATTTTTTGAATTTACTGAAAAATTATCACGAAATAAAATTAAAAACCCACGTATACACCACCATCATTCCCAACACAATGGCGCCTACGAGCATGATATCGGCTGTGAATAACATGCCTAAGAAACCAACAGAAAGCATCGCGATTCCATAAAAAAGTCCGATCATTCGTCCGTTTTTGCTTTCTCGTAAAAACGATCCTGGCAAAGGTAATAAGGCACAAAAACAGGTAAAAGCCCAAAGCATGTACAGCGGATTGTTAAGTGCGAAGAATAAAATAACACCCACAATTCCCGCTAAGGTCAATCCGCCAAAAGCGTACCCACTATACTTTTCATTGTCGGTTAATAAATATTTTCCATACGAATCGCCTAACAAAATGGTGTTGGATAACGATTCCATAATCCATCCGCCAAGGACAAAAACTAAATACACAATCACCAACGGAATGATCAAAAAGGTCAAGTCGGACGCTTCAAGCATTTTTACGCCAAAACGATACGCAAAATACAATCCCAAGATAAAAATCCACTGATTTCGCGACGATTGTTTGCTCATCCAAAAGGCATATTTTAAATACCATTTGTATAATAAATTCTTTGATTTAATAGCCGTTGCCATGCCTTCACGTGCGTATTGCATGTTAGGGTTGAGTTGCAAAGCTTGTTTGAAATGATGCAAGGCTTTTTTAGTATCGCCATTTTCCAATGAAACCCAACCAACATTGGCATGTGCGTAATCGTCTTCGGCATTGTCAAACAACAAATGTTCTACCGTTTCATCGGCTTCTTCTTTGCGATTCAGCTTGGTCAGCAAACGCGCACGAATGTTTAAACACGCTGTATTTTTAGGATCGAGTTGCAAACCTTCATTGACAAAATGCAAGGCTTCTTCAAACTTCTTCTTGTCCATCAATAACGCGCCTTTAAAGCCAAAGTAATCTGCTTGGTACGGATCGAGTTCAATACTTTTATTTACCAAACTAATCGCGTCTTGGAGTTTGTCCAATCGGGAAGCAATTTGTGCTTTTAGAAAGAATAAATTGCCTTCGTTGGGCGTTTCGCGCAGTAACTCATCAATGGTTTGAGATGATTTTGCATATTCTTCCACATTAAAAAAGCACAATGCCAAATAGTATTTGCTGGCATAATTGTACACACTCTCCGTGACGGCTTCGCTCAAATAGGAGATCGCTTCTTGAAAACGTCCTAATTCAAACAATTGCACGCCTCGTAAGTGGTTTTTTGATTCGATCATTTCTTTATTTTTAAATACGCCAAAATATCATCGTACAATCCGCTATCGTTGGCATACAAAGCATAATTTTTTGAAGATACAAACCATTCTTTGGTGCTTGGTTTTATCTTTTTGATGGCTTTTAAAAGATCTTTTGTGCTCAAAGGTTTTGGAATGCCATCTTTGAAAGAAGCTTCTAGTTTTTTCTCAATGGCAACATCAATCGCTGCTTGAATGTCTGCACCCGAGAATTCTTTTGCTGCTTTAGCCAATGCCATATAATCAATGGTTTCCGTAGGTTTTTCTTGAAGATGAATGTTAAAGATAGACGCTTTGGCTTCCACATCTGGCGGCGATACAAAAATGATCCGATCAAACCGTCCAGGACGGCGAAATGCAGGATCTAAATGCCACGGTGCGTTGGTAGCACCTAACACTAAAATTCCGTCGTTGTCTGCGTCAATTCCGTCCAATTCTGCCAAAAATTGATTGATCACGGTTCTTCCAGAGGTTTTGTTGACATCGTTTCTATTCGCACCAAGCGCATCAATTTCATCTATAAAAATGACACATGGCGTATTTTTTCGAGCAGTTTCAAAGATTTCATGCAAGTTTTTCTCCGAATTTCCAATCCACATGTCCAAAATATCATTAATCCCAACACTGATAAAATTCGCATTGATTTCTCCCGCAGTGGCACGTGCAATGTGTGTTTTTCCACAACCTGGCGGGCCGTATAAGAGAATACCGCCACCAATTTTTTTGCCATACGCTTTGTACAAATCGCGATGCTCTAACGGTTTGATGATTTTGAGATCAATTTCCTTTTTAATGTCATC
>CAZHSA010000009.1:0-29174 GCA_964535135.1 uncultured Kordia sp. | reverse complement strand
TGTTTTGTAAGGTATGTTCTTGTTTTCTTTTGTTTACAAACGCTTGCATGTCTATTGCTGCCATAATGGTATTCTTTACAGCATTTGCATCTGGCTTTGGCAATCCACCAGCAGCCATATATGCATCACCAATCGTTTTTATTTTTTCAATTTGATATTTTTCAATGATCGCGTCAAATGCTTTGAAATAGATATTGATTTCTTCAACCAGTTTTTGAGGCGTTAAATGCGAAGCTGTTTCGGTAAACGATTTAAAGTCGGTAAATAATATAGAAGCCGTTTCAAAATCTTGCGCATCAACATATCCTTTCTCTTTTAACTCGTCTGCAACTTCTTCTGGGAGAATGTTGTGTAATAAATGTTCCGATCTATCTTTTTCTACTTGAAGTCTCGCTTTGGATTTTCGCACATAATTCAATCTGCTAAAAATGGCGATTACAATAATAACCGCAAAACAAACCGCAATGATAAAAATGTTACGTTGTTTTTCTTTTCGCGCTACTTCTTCTTTGTGCTGAAGTTTCAAAATACGTTCTTTTTCTACATTGGCAATACTATCAAGAATCATTTCCTTTTCAAACTCCATATTCAATATTTTGTCGGAAGTTTGTTTTAGGTTCAAGCTGTCTCTTAACAAATACATGCGTTCATTATATTGTAATGCTTTTACAGGATTGTTAATGGCTTTGTATGCATTGTACAAACATTTACAAGCTTCTTCCTGGATAGAAACGGAATTTATTTTTGTGGCAATGTCCAATCCTATTTTACATTTCGCCACAGCGTTTCGCTTTTTCCCTGTTTTCAGGTTGATTTTACCCAAAGCAATGAGTGCCGAACTTTCATTCAAATCACTTTTAGAAGTTTTGGAAACTTGAAGCGACTTATTGTAATAATTGACTGCTGTTTCGTACTGATTTAGGTCTTCGTATAATTTCCCCAAATTATAAAGGACTTGCGCTTGTGTTTGTGTTGCTTTATTTTTAGTTGCCAATTCTAAAGAAATTTCAAAGTTTTCTAAAGCTTCGGTATAATTTTTTTCTTTTACATGCACATCACCCAAACTGCTGAGTACTAAAGAAAGTGCTTTTTCGTCGTTGGATTTTCTATAGTTTTTTTCTGCGATTTCAAAGTATCTTTTGGCTTCTTCAAATTCATTTAGAATAGAATAAATGTTTCCAATATTCTGTGTAGTTCCTGCAACTTGTTTTTCGTTGTTTAATTCTTCGTGAAGTTGTACCGCAATTTTATAATGATCCAGTGCTTTGGAGTAGTTTCCTAAAAAGTAATAAATAGCGCCTACATTATTGGTGGCAGAAGCCAGTCCGTTTTTAAAATCTGCTTTTTTAAAATTGGCAGCACTTTTTTCAAAATTCGCAAGTGCTTTGTACGGTTCGCCTTGGTAGTAAAAAATGGTTGCTATTTGATTATAGCTATCTCCAATAGCTTTGTAATCTTGTATTTCCTGGTAAATTGATACACTTTGGTTGGCAAAATTGAGTGCTTTGTCAAAGTTTCTATTTTTAATTTCTTGTTTGCAGGCAGCTACCAAACTATCGGCAATCGTCTTTTGATTGGATTGTCCTAGTATGGTAAATGGCATCCATACAAAAAAGAGAAACATAAATATTTTGTGTTTCCCCTTTTGTAAATAATGTATGTGTTTTGTTGCAAACATGTACTTTTTATTATTTATCCGCCAGTTGTTCCACCAAGTGGATTTGTTACTCCTTGAATTACTGGAAGCGGATCGCCACCACCAGCAACAATTTCTAATTGTTCATCTGTTAATTCTACATCATCTAATGAAGGCTCGGCATGGATATTTACATACACTTTATTTTCATCAGTTTGATCGTATACTTTTATTGTTTTTCCTTCAGGAATATGTAAACGCACACCAGTTAAGGCTTCAATGGCATTTACAGGATCGTTGATCAACGCTGCTTTAAAGTCTGCGTCTTCCCATGCTTTTTCCACAATGGTTTGAAATAATTTTTGCTCTTTTGTTAATTCCATACTATCAATTTTATGTTCAGTTAATACAATTCTAAAATTACACTTTTAGGTAGGTAAGAAAACGCCAAAAAGACTGACAAAACCGCCTGAAAGTATGCAAGTAATTGATTTTAAACTACTTAAAACAAATTGTACAGTATGTGAGTTACATGAAATCATGTTGATATATAGATAAACTTTTTAAGAATTAGATAATTTGATAGCTTTCATTGGGAAATCAATATCATTTAAAAATATCAATGATAACTTTGTATCGCTTGAAGTTTTTTAGGTATTGAAATGATATAAGAAAAGCAAAATGTACTCAAAAAAGTGAAGTATGAATAATTTGGGGAATACATCACAATTTTGCTAGTGTCCATATGTTGGTTTATGCCAACACGTTATGGCATCGTTCTATAAATATTTTGGTAGGCTTGTCGTTTGGAATTAATGTATTCGCTTCTTCAAAATATTGTTTTGCCTCAGCTAATTTTTTTGCTCTAAAAGCTGCCAATCCTTGGGTATATTTTGAGTTGAATGCTGTTTGTGTTGCTGTTAAAGGAGTTACTTTTTGACCCAATACGGAGAATACACGTACAGGAATATTTTTTCCTTTCACCAACAAAGTGTCAATTTCGATACAGTGAAAATCGTCTTTTACTTCGTTATAGGTGTTTTCACAGATTAGTAATTTTACACCATATGTTTTTGTAGCACTTTCCAAACGCGCTGATAAATTTACTGAATCACCAATTACGGTATATTCAAAACGTTTTTCAGCACCAATGTTTCCAGAAACCACATTTCCGGTACTAATTCCGATTCCGATATTGAGCGTTGGTAATGTTTTATTGGTTTTGTTCAATTCGTCTAACATCGAAAACATATCTAATGCACAGTTGACAGCATTTTTAGAATCGGAAATGTTTGCATACGGAACACCAAATACTGCCATAATTGCATCGCCAATGTATTTGTCTAAAATACCGTTGTATTTATGAACAGAAGCAATCATGGCTTCAAAATATCTGTTGAGCAATTCTACAATTTGAATGGCACCAAATTCTTCCGTAAGTGTCGTAAAGTTTCGAATGTCAGAGAACAATACACTACATTTTGAAAAGTTACCTTTTAGCAATGATAAGTTATCATGATTCATAACCTGCTTCACCAAATGTTGTGGAATGTATCGACTTAAGTTTGACTGAATGCGTTTTTCTTTAGAAATATCATTAAAAACGACAATTGCACCAATAATGTTTTCTTTGGCATCTTGCATTGGCAATACGCTCAAATTTACGGTTACCGATTTTTCAGCACTGATTTTAACTTTTAGTTCTTCGTAATAGCTTTTTTCCCCTGTTTCAATCGTTTCTTTACAGTACGCAAATAGAGGTTTCAACTCATGGTCTAATGTGTCAATATGCTGATTGGTCAAATCTTGTACTTCTTCTAGTTGAAACATGGTATTGAATGTATCATTCACCGTACTTATTTTAAAAGACTCATCAACCGTTACGATTCCGTTGTCCAGGTTTTGTACCAAAATATCAAGGTGATTTTTCATCCCTTGAATTTGATCAAAGAGTTTTGCATTTTCAATCGCAATACGAATCTGACTGGCAAATCCTGTTAAAATATCTAAGTCGTTTTCATCAAAATCGCCCGTGTGTTTGTTAATTGCTTGAATTACACCCAACACATTGTTTGCAGTATTGAATACAGGAACACTTAAGATAGATTTGGTAACATATTTGGTTTTTTTATCTACCGCAGGATTAAAATGCGGATGATTGTACGGATCGTTCACAATGATGGCTTTTTTGTTTTTAGCCACTTCCGCCACAATTCCTTTTTTGGTACGGACCACTTTGTCTTCTAATCCTTTGGCAAAAACGGTCCACAATTCGCCTGTTTCTTCATCGACCAAAAAGAGCGAACTTCTGTCTGCATTGGTAATTTCGGCCGCTTTGTTCATCACTACTTGGATGAGTTTATTTAAGTTTAACTCAGAAGAAACCGCTTTGAACACATCTAATAAGGTTGAAAAGTTATTTTTGATGTGTTCACTCGCCAAATAGAGTTCACTGTTTTTTATAATTAATGTGATCGCAGCCGCGAAGCTGTTTAATATTTTAATGTCTTTTTGTGTGAATACACCTTGTTGCTTATTTAAACATTGCAACGCACCAACGGCATCTCCTTTTTCATTGAATACAGGCACACAAATGACAGATTTTGTAACAAACTGCAATTGCTTGTCATACGACTTTTCAAATGTGGCACTTTGTTTTGTATTGTTTACAATGGTAGCTTTCTTGTTTTGAAACATAGTACCCACAATTCCGGTACCAACTGGAACCGAAATGATGATATTTTCTACACCTTGCGCTACCAAACTTTCTAGTGTATTAGCAGGTTCATTCCAAAGAAAAAAGGTGCTGCGTTCTACGTGCATTATTTTAGAGATTTGATCTAAAATAGCGTTTACTTCCTGTAATATTTTTTCACTTTTTCGTATCATAATGCTGTAGTTACTTTTTGACTGTTATATGTTTTTTGTAATGCTTCTAATCCTTGCGCGGACGCTAAGGTGATCATGTCTACTTCACAGAGACTTTGTATTCTGTGTACATGTTCTTGGGCTGAGGTGATGTTGCCTAAAGCAGTATCAAATTGTAAAATGGTGTCACTTATTTTATAGATCAACGTTTGCAAACCTTTGAAGGCTTCTTCCGAAAGTGCTATGGGCGATTGATAGTTTTGTAAACGACCGCCATTTCGATATTGCGGATAGTTTTCCAATCCCATAAAACGTAAAAACCATTGCTTGTTAAATTGGCCTAATACTTTTGTAATACCTGCATAATCGGCAATAATTTCGTCGTGCATATTGTTTGCCATACTTCCGTAGTATTGTAAAGTGAACACATGTGCACATTCGTGTTCTCTTCTGATGATGAGCGATGCATCTTTCCAGTCTGAATCAGTCATATGTACTTCATTACTTTGAACGCCACTGTAGCCTTTTTTGCTTAAGACGATAATTTTGTCTTTGTACAAATGCGGTTTTGGTAGTATTTGGTTTTTGAAAGCTTCATTCCAATTGCCAAACGGATTTTTTTGCAGCCATTGTTTTTTGAGCGAATGGATTCTGTGCCAATTGTTCAAACCATTGATGCATAATGCGCCCATAGAATGCGGAAATACTTCAGGTTCATTTTTGTTTCCTAAAGCACACAATACAGTGGTAAAATCGGCTGCATTTGGTACAATGAGTACAGGGATTTTTCCAACCATGGGGCTTTCATACAACATCAACTCAATGTCGTTTGGTTGCAGTAATTCTAATTCTTCAGTATCTGTTTTTTGTTTTCCTCGTAGCGTTACATTTTTGTAGGCTTCTGTTTGAGAAATGCCTTCTTTCACAGGAAATTGCAATTGGACTAGATATTTTTTTAGCGTATGAAAAGCACCAACTGTTTGTGCTTCTGCATAATAGCTTTCCCAAGTTGCTATAAATTCTTTGGATAGCGAATGTCCTGCTGTATTTTTGTTGATGAATTTATGTTGTGCATACGTCAACAACTCATCGACAGCTTTTTCACTGTGGATGAGTTGTTGTATAAACAAACGTTTTTCTTGTTGATTCATCTTTTTTATAATCTCACTATGCGATTTGTCTTTTTGCTAAACTTGAGAATATTCCATCTTGCGCCATCAATTCTTCATAGTTTCCAGCCTCTACGATGGTTCCTTTGTCTAATACGTAAATACGATCGGCATTACGAACTGTACTCAAGCGATGTGCAATAACAATTCGTGTTGCTTGTAATTTGTCTAAACTTTCTGAAACAATGTTTTGTGTTCTGTTGTCTAAAGCACTTGTTGCTTCGTCCATAAATAGGAGTCTTGGTTTGTGCACAATAGCACGTGCAATCATTAAACGTTGACGTTGTCCTCCAGAGAATGTTCCTGCACCTTCGCTGATAACAGTGTGCATTTCCATTGGCATTTGCTTAATGTCTTCTTCCATTCCTGCCATACGTGCAGCTTCCCATGCATCTTCTAGGGTTAGTTCAGAGTTCCCCACAATATTTTGGTAAATACTTCCGGACATTAATGCACCATTTTGAAGTACGACTCCAATTTGTCTTCGCACTAAGTCTTTATTCATAGAATCAAACGCGTCTCCATCGTAATAGATTGATCCTGCTTCTGGTTCTTCAAATCCTAATAGCAAACGCATGATCGTAGATTTACCAGATCCGGACGTTCCAACAAAGGCAACCATTTCTCCACGGTTTATTTTGAAAGAAACATCGTTTAAAACTAATGGTTGTTCTGCATGATATCTGAAGGATACAGAGTTCATTTCAATGTCGCCCACCAATTCTCCTGGATCTGTACTTTGCTCTGATGATTCAGGAATTTCTTGTAATATTGGTTTTACACGTTCGTACAATGTAATGATGTTCAACGATGTGATTAATGCCATGCTCATTTTTAAGCAATCGCGTAAAAATTGGTTGAAGGCACTGATAAAGGCCATAAATGCACCTACAGAGATCATAGTTCCCGCAGCAGCGGCATTACTTACAGCATAATATATAAAAGCAAAGAAAAAGATGCTCGTAAATAATGGATATGAACCATTAAAGATTTCTACGAAGTTTTGATAGCTTCCGGAGGTAAATCCTAATTTTTTTAATCTTGAAAATTTATCTGCCCAAAGCGTAAATATTCTTTTTTCTCCTCCCGTAACTCTGATTTTGCTGATTCCAGAAAGGAACTCAAATAGAAATCCTTGTAAGTCACCTTGTAAGTCTGAAATGTCACGGTCTTGTTGTAATTTTAGCCATCCAACAAAGGTCATGAACGCAATGGCAAGTACAGCCAATCCTACACCAATCCAAGCCAAACTAGAATCGTAGTAAAATAAGAGTCCTAAGTTGACAAAAGAGAATGCACCACTTAACACGGCGGTCATTACCGTACTCGATAGAATTTGTCGAATACTGTTGATACTCAATGCTCTATTGGTTAAATCTCCTGCGGAATATTTTTTATAGAATGTAACAGGTAATCGTAAGAGATGATCCATCACACCAGCTTGCATATTGATGCTCGATTTGGTTTCTACTCGTAAGAGCAATACACCTTGTACCAATTGCAATCCTGCGGTTACAAAACCAAGAATTAACATGATACCGAATACTTCAAAATGCAATGATTTTTCGGCTGCTGGAATGACATCATCAAACATGATTCCTGATAAGATAGGAACGAGTAATCCAACAATACTTCCTGCAAAGGCAGCTAATAATAAATATTTTGTGTCTTTTTTGATACCTTGAATCGCAAAGCTTGCAATTTTCTTTATGGAGGTCATAGCACCGTTGAAACCATAGAAAAACATGTAACAAATAGGTTCTAATTGGTCAGCTACTTTGTAGTCTACTTTGTGTTCTTCACCTGTAGTTACATCTTTCAAAATGTAGGAAGTTGGTGAGTTTTGAATCAACGCAACTGGTCTTTTGTCTTCTTTGTGAAAGGCAAGAAGGTGTCCGTTTTCGTCTTTCCACCATGTACCTCTTAATATGATTTTACGAACTCTTACCTTAGAAGATTGCGCAATAGCATATAATTGATTTTTGGTACTGTTTTTATAAGACTCCATGTATTTTGGAGCTTCAAACTTGAATCCGACAGCATCTCCAATGAGTTTACAAGCGGTAAATAAATTGTTATCTAAGTTTTTGTCTTGCGAAGATGATGCAGTGTTTGCATCTTTTTTCCCCATGACAATGGTTCGTAAATTATTGAGCGTTTTCGTAAGATTTGAAGCTTCTGATTCTACACGATCAGCAATCCTCAATTTTTCTTCTTCAATCCTTAACTCATAGTTTGCAATGAGTTTTGTGTATAAATAATTTTGCAAATCATTTAGTGCTAGCATAAAGTAAATTTCATCTTTTAGTGCTTCTGCAGTAGTGATTGTTTTTATATTTACATTGTCTGTAATTGCAGTAGTCCACAACATGTTTGAAACTGGAAATGGATATTTGAATTCATCTTCCGTAGTTACTTTATGGTCACTTGCATATTTTGCAATTTCTCCTTCTTCCAATACACACCAAAGTAACCCTTTTGTAGGGAATGCAATGGTATCTTTTTTCAATGTTGGTGTTTCAGAAGGAACTAATGGCGTATACACTCTTGGAGAAATTACGCTTTGAATCGTTGTGGCTGTTTTTAGCACCCAATGATCAATCATTTTTTTGATGAAGATATGATCTATATCAAACAATTTATTTTTGTTGATTGCTACTAAAGACGCGCCTTTACTTACGGCGATTAGCTTTATATTTTTTTCTTCTTTTTCAGAAGAAATTAAACTAAACAACAATTCACCAGATTTGGCGCTGTATAGGTAATTTAATGCACTTACATACGTTCCGTTTTCGTCAATATCAGCATAAAAAATATCTACCTCGCCAGCGGTAATCATCCAAAAGCGATTGGATTCGTTGAGAACCAGTGATTGGTTTGCGGCTAATTTTATTTTTTCATTTTCAAACATAATTCTAATTATTTTGAATCGATTAACTTGGCGTATGTACCGTTTTTACTTAATAATTCTGAATGCGTTCCTCGTTCTACAATTTTTCCAAATTCCATAACGATGATTTCATCGCAATCCATAATGGTGCTCAATCGGTGGGCAACTATTAAACAGGTGCATCCACGTTTTTTGATGTTGTCCATCACTATTTTTTCCGACTTAGGGTCTAAGGCACTTGTGGCTTCATCCATAATTAAGAACGTAGGATTTAGTGCGAGTGCTCTTGCAATTTCTAATCGTTGTCTTTGTCCACCACTGAAGTTTGATCCACGTTCCAATACTTCACTGTCATATGCATTGGTTCTTGCAGCAACAACATCGTGAATAGCAGCATCGCGTGCCGATTGAATGATGTGCTTTTCAGGAATTTTTGTATCCCAAAAAGCTATATTTTCTTGAATGGTTCCTTTGAACATTAGGACTTCTTGATCAATTACAGCAACTGATTGTGTAATGACATGTCGTGGAATGTCTTCTCTTAGATTACCATCAAATCGAATTTCTCCGCCCCAAGGTTCGCACAGTCCTGAAGCCAATCGTGCAACAGTTGATTTTCCACTACCAGAACCTCCAACGAGTGCCACTCTACTACCAGGTTTTAAGCTTAGACTGAAATCTTCAATCAGTGCAGGCATGGTGGTATTGTATCCAAATGAGATGTTTTTCATTTCAAAATGTCCGGTGAGCTTGTTAAAGCTTTTTGGAGAAACATCATTCTTTTTGGCAGCATTTTTTTCGTCAAATTCAGTCGCAACTTCATAGTTGAGTACATCATCAATACGACTCATATCACCTTCAGTTTCTTGAAGCAATCTTCCCATTGTCACCAACTGATTTACAGGTCCCATAAAGTTGTTCATTAAGTATAAGAATGCTACTAACATACCTAAAGTCATTTGTCCGTCCATGACACGCAAAGCACCAGTTCCTAGTACAATGGTTGTTGTTAGTGACATTAATAATGGCGGAATAATATTAAGACGTGTTGTTAACCAACCTAATTCTTGTTGTGCATTCATTACTTTTGCCAAGTATCCTGTCCATGTAGTAAAGAAGTCATTTTCTCTTCCAGAAGCTTTTAAAGTTTCAATCATGCTAATACCAGAAGTAGTAGTTCCTAATAGTTTTCCATTTTCGCTCATGAATCTTCTGTTTCCATCTTTTCGTGCTCTTGAAACAAATTGTAAAGCAACAATATTTAATAGTGCCATTCCAATTCCAATACTTGTTAATACAACATCATACGAAAACATCAGTAAAGCATAAAAAACGACTACAATGGCATTTAATGCTGAGGTTGCTAAGTCACCACTAAGTAGTTTGGAAACTTTATCATTTAGCGATACTCTGTTTCCAATTTCACCACTGTAACGTTGTGTAAAAAAGGCAATGGGTAAGTGAAATACATGCCACAAAAACTTACTGGAAGTTGTGAGGGCTAATTTCGTTTCTAATCGCAATAAATAGTATTGTTGTAGATATATGAGGAGCGAGTTTACGATTAAAACTCCTCCCATGACCAGCAATAGTGGCATTATAAATTCTGAGATACCATTTACTAAATATTTATCAATAAATATTTTTGTAAACGAAGGAATTACCAAGCCTGGAATTACTAAGAATAGACTTGCCAAAATGATATATGTAATACTCATTTTAGAGTTGGCAACTCTTGAAGCTAAGGAACTCATCATTCCTTTTTTCTCGTTTCCTTTTTCAAAGTTTTCACCTGGTTTAAACGTCATAACTACGCCTGTAAAAGCGTCGTCAAATTCTTCGTGACTTACGTGATATCTTCCTTGTGCAGGATCACTTAAGTATACTTTATTTTTGGTAAACCCTTCGATTACTAAGAAGTGATTAAAATTCCAGAAGATAATTGCTGGCATTTTTACTTCTTTTAGCTTTTCAATAGATTTTGCAAATCCTTTCGCTTCTAATCCATATTCACGTGCAGCTTTTAAAAGATTGGTGGCTTTTAATCCATCTCTAGATACTCCGCAGGAAATTCTCAGTTTTTCTAATGGAACAAACTTTCCATGATATCCAAGAATAATGCTCAATGCGGCAGCACCACATTCCACAGCTTCCATTTGTAACACCGTTGGTGTTTTTACTGGACGCGGCAGCTTTTTTTTGACTGGTTTTGTTGTCTTTTTGCTCATAATTCCTAGAGATTAGTATAGATCAAAGAATTTCTTTAGTGCAGGAATTACTACTGCAACAGGCGGTTCTGATTTTACCGTAATTTTACCCATACAAGAAGTTCCTTCATTGATGGCAATTTGTGGTCCAGTGGCAGAAGTCCATTTGAATCCGCTATAGGAGTTTTCATCTTTTTCAAATTCAACGTATACTTCAAACATGGCACCTCTCGATAACATACCAGAAACTAACTGATCGTTTTTCACCGTCATCATCATTCCTTTTTGTGTAATAGGAAAGTCAGATACATAGGTTACTTTTCCTTTTATAAACCCGTATTCTTGAGGTTGTACTGTTGAAGGCACTACGAGTGCTTCCATACCTTCTTTGATTTTTTTACCATCTTGCGAAGGAATGTATAATACACCTCTAAGTTTGTCGTCGCCAGCAATACCACTTTGATTTTTGAGTTTGAATAATGGTGTTCCTTGTCCTACCACAATTCCAGATTCAGTCAATACTTCCACAACTTCACCTGTGTACGAGCTTCTAATATTTGTTTGAATGTCATAGCGTTCTTTCAAATGCTCTAAACGTCTTTCTGTTTCGGCAATACGTTGTTTACTAACGTTGATTTTTTGCTGTAAATCGAAGCCGATATTTAGTTTTTGACTTGACGTTTGCACCAACTGACTTTTTAAACGTTCAATGGAGTTTTGAGAAGCATCAATTTGTTGTTTGGTATTCATCAATTGTGAATTGGTAATAAGTCCTTTTTTCAATAAATCTTGTTCAGTAGCCAGTTGTGCTCTTAAGAAGCCTAAGTTTTTGTTTTCAGTTTGTATTTGAAGTTCAATACTTGTGCGTTGTTGTTGAATTAATTCGCCCTGTAAACGTGTATCTTGATTTCCAAATGAAAGCAAGCGTTGCAAATCGTATTCTCTTTCTTTTAATGAAGCTTTTACTTCTTCCACTTGTTGATATAATTCTGGTTGCTCAACGGAAGCTACAATTTCACCTTCTTTTACAGCATCGCCTATACTGACATTTAAGTTGATAAGTTGTCCTTGTGAAGTGGCTACTACTTCATGAATTTCTCCACCGAGTAATACTCCTACCACATTGAGTTTGGTTTTTACACTCCCCATAAAAGACCAAGTAATACCTGTTCCTAACACTAATGCGATAGTAAGTAAGGCAATCCATCCTTTGGGACTGGTAACTTTGATAAGCTGATCTAATTTTTCGGGTGTAGATAACTTTTCTAATGCTGCTTTTCTGAAAAATCCTGCTGCCATGATCGTATAATTTTTTATTAATATTTAGTTTGGTATCGTAAAGAATAAGTCTTTGTTAATGCTACTATTTTGATTTTTATTTGCTAATAAGGTTCCGGTTTCAAATCGGAGATTTACAATAGCATTTGCAAATCCTTGCTGTGCTCGTAAGTATTCTAATTGTGCAAATGTTAATCGCTCTTGAAATTGTATAAGATTTAATAAGATGGTCAATCCATTTTTGAATTTCTCTTGCTCATTGCTAAATACTTGTTGGTTAAACTCTAAAGCTTCTTTTGCTTTTTCAAGCACTTTAACGCTGTTTTCTAAGTTATTGAGTGCAATGGAAACATTTAGGTCTATATTTCGTTGTAAGTTATTCGTGGTAATTTCTTGATCTTTGAAAGCGATTTCATTTTGAACAAAGTTTCCTTTTGCAAGGTTATTGTTTAATGGAAACGAAAAGCTCAATCGAAGTCCATAACCAAAATTTCTACCTTCATTTCTGGAAAAGGCTGCCAATGCTCTGTCAACTCCGCTTCCCATATTCATTCCACCATAGTTTACAAACCCAGTAAGATCTAATTGTGGTCTTTTGCTGTTTTCTGTAAATTGTAATTGCAGTTCTATGGCTTCCAACGCTTTTTTAGCAGCTTCTATATCTGCTCTATTACCTTGTGCTAATTGTAAAAACGTAGCTTCATTCAATCCTTCCGTATAACCAGATGCTGTAATAGAAGGAAATTCATCCAATGGATTTCCAAGTAGTTTGCTCGTTTCTTCACTTAATCCGATAACACGTCCTAAGTTTAATTTTGCGGCGTATAATATTTGCTCTGCGACTTTGGTTTGACGTTCCTGGTTTGCCAAATCTGCTTTTACCTGTGCTAAATCGCCCGCAGGTCTTTTATCAGCTTTTACAAGATCTTCTGTTATTTCTAATACGCGTCGTACTCTTGCCTCGTTTTCTTTGAAGATTTCTAAGCTTTTGTAGGAAGACACATATTGCCAATATGCAGTACTCATTTGAAACAATTCAAATGAATTTGCAAAGTTTGCATTGTTGTCTGCACTTTCTATATTGAGTTTTGAAGCTTCTTCTAAGGCTGTTGCAATAGATTTTCCTCTTCCTCTCAATAAAGGTTGTGTAAGCGAAAATGTAGTAGAGACGATATGATCGTCAATAAATGCACCTACATTTTGATTAAAATTATTTATTGGAAAATTATCTGTAGCTAGCGTATAATCTACAGACAAAGCTGCAGTAAGACTAGAACGAAATGTTTTTTGTAAGCCCACAGAAACACCAGCACCTCTGGAATCAAGTGGATCGTTGAAAAAATTGTTTCTCGGATCTGCTTCAAAAAGATTCAATTCATTACGATTCCATGATATACCTGAATTCAATTGATAGTCAAAAACACTTTTTTGCACTAAAAAACCTCCTTCAGCACCAGAAATGGTTAGGATATTTTGTTTTACTATTGGACTTTCAGTCAAGGTAATTTGCGATAATTTTACCAAATCTACAGGTGTGGCAGTTTGGGCAAAAATTTCACTAATTGCTAAAAGTAATATGAATGGTATGGATACAGTTTTTTTTATCATTGTAATGGAGATTTATACTTCTGAAAATTTTTGAAGTATTTGCCCAAAACGAGAACCTGCCTGAGAAATACCGTCTAATACATTTTCGTCGATGACGTCAGCTTCATCAGGATTTCCATATCCTAACTGGCTTGTAGTTTTACGTAATCTATTGGATAAGAATAATGAAATAGCATAGTAAAAGTTGGCTCTGAATTCTAAATTAGTCGCCAATCTGCTATTCATTAATTCTCTAGAAATACAAAATACGGTGGTAGGTTGTGTTGCAATTACAGAAACGGATGGTGGTCTGGATTCTAGGAAAGACATTTCACCTACAATTTCACCTGAGCCAATAAGCGCAATGTGTTTTTCGCTTGAACCGTCATTAATTGACAGTTCGCCCGATAAAACTATGTATAGGTTTTCAATCGTTTTTCCTTTGCGAATTAATCGGTCTCCTGTTTCTAAGGAAGCTTTATCGCCATTGTTAATCATCCATTCAATATCCAAATCATTTAAATGTCCTAGTAAGAAAAGTACACGTTTCATTTGCTTTCGTATTAAAAGTTTATAATGCTAAGGTAAATTTTGCTACTATTGTAAAACTGACAAAGAAGCAGAAGAATAAGACATTTGTGGTAAGAGAAATAAAAAAGTCACCTCAATAAATTCTGAGATGACCTTTTTATGTGTTCTTTAATTTCTTTAGACCTCAAAAAAATTATTTTCTAAGCAAACATTACTGTCAAAGATTCTGATAAACAAGACAAAAGGAAACACTATTATTTTTCAAATAAATTCCGAATTTCCTTTTTAACGCCTCTATATAAGTGATGCCAAGATGTTACTTTTGATTGACTTCCAGCCCCAGTAATAGTATCCAACTGATCTTCATTTAACTCTGCATCATCCGCATTGACAGGTTTAGCAGGAATATTCAAATAAATATGATCTGGATTTGTCTGATCTTCTACAATCAACACTTTTCCACTAGGCAATGTACCTTTCTTTCCTGTAAAGCTATTGAGGGTTTGTATTGGATTTTTTACTAGCTTTCTCAGAAAAGTTTTGTCTGTCCAAGCTTTCTTATAGATGCTTTTCAAGAAAAAATCTGCTTTATGTTGCCTTGCTTGTTCCATCATTGGTAGTCTTCTACAACAAAAGTACAGGCAAAAGCGTATGTGAAACTGCCAAAAACACTGTTAGATGCCAACAGTTTTTAAAATTTCAGCCATTTACAGTCTTCGTTCTCTTAAGAGTTCTTTTGGAAATGCACCATATTGTTGACAAAATAATTTCGAGAAATAATGCGTATCGTAATAACCTACTGCGTATGAAATTTGAGAAATAGTATCATACATATAGTCATCTATAAACTGTTTTGCTTTATGCAAGCGCAAGATTCTAATATATTTATTAGGTGTTAAATGCAATAAGCTTTTAATCTTTCGATGCAATTGACGCTCGCTCACTGCCATTTTATATGACAAATCGTAGAGGTTTAAATCTTTATGCTTAATGTTTTTATACACTTCGTTTTCCATTTCAATCAACCAAGAAGTATCTTGTTTCGAAATTTTATTCGGATTTATGACTTCTTTACACATTGATTTTACGCGTTCGTTTCCATGATAAATTTCATAAATGATCGGAACTTTTTCAACGGGTTTGTTGTTATTGGCTAGTTTTACAACCTCTTCAATCAAACTAGCAATCTCTTTACTGCTAGAGAAAATAACGTCGTTAGTGTTATTCTTTTCTACAGTAGCATTTACGTTGTTCAATCGTTTATTGGCTTCCATTAAAGAAGCCAATGGTACTTTCATTTCTTTCACAAGTTGCATTAAAACGTCAGAAGAGTTTACGCCTATGTTATTGTTGATTTCTAAATTCATTTCTTTTGAATATTTATGCGCTAAAAGACATTACATTATCATTGTTACTTAGTGCCTTTATGTAGGCAGCGTTAATTCGTTCATTTAAGATTTCAGCAGCTAAGTGCTTATTCTTATTGTAAAAGTCAATCAATCCATCATAGCTCATGGCTACAGGAATCGTTTCAGAGCCTAGATAATTCAGCGGTTTTCCAATAACCTGTGTTTTAATGCCCATGAGGTTGAGCACTCGTAACAGTTTACTATCACATTCTGCAAAAGCGATATTGTGTTTGTGTTGGCAAACAGGTGTAATAGCACAAATCATTAATTGCTTAAATAGATTAAGATTTGTTACATCTTTACGGATTGCAAAACGTCCAATGTGATATATTTCATTAACGTTTGGAGAGCTTATGGCCATGAGGGGATTGATGCCAAAGATCTTCTGTAGAGGGAGTACGTCAATAAAATTCCATTTCAATACTCTGATAGAGCCAAAAATAGAACCGGAATAATCCTTGCTTACAAAAACTTCCGAATTTTCGTAATATTTTAGTTCTTCTTTTTGGATAGAAGCTACATCCTTTTTGTAATTTTGTGGAAGTTTTCCATCTGTATGATATTTGAAGTTTTCAGCTACAACGAATTCTGCTAAATCATACATTTGATTAGGTCTTAATTTTTCTAAATAGTTTTGTGTCAGTATCATGTCGATTGGTTTTACTCAAAACTATTCATCAAACAAGCGAATTTCATTACACTAAAAGGTAGTAAGTGCAATGCCTTCAAAAAACTACCCGAAAGGGTAGGTATTAAAAAAAAAGGTATATTTGTAAACAAAAAGGGAAGCTTGGCAAAAATTGATGACTTTTTTTCAGGTAGAAATACAGTAAATGATATTTCTAGCACTGAAAGAGAACAAACCACGAATTATTTAGAACCGATAGAGGCTTTTGCAAGGACAACTTACAAAAGTATTTACGTAATAGATTATCAAGAAAAAGGATTTGAGTATGTGTCAGATAATCCTTTGTTTCTTTGTGGTCATACGTCCGATGAAGTAAAGGCAATGGGATATGCCTTTTATTTCAAATATGTTATTGAACCCGATTTAGAACTACTTTTAAAAATAAATACAGTAGGGTTCGACTTTTATGAAACTAT
Source organism: uncultured Kordia sp. (assembly GCA_964535135.1). Classification (GTDB taxonomy): domain Bacteria; phylum Bacteroidota; class Bacteroidia; order Flavobacteriales; family Flavobacteriaceae; genus Kordia. Next base: position 12,495 of record CAZHSA010000009.1, on the reverse strand, counting down.
TCCGCTAGAAGAACGGAAAAATTATACCATATCTTACGATTATCACCTGAAAACTCAAGAAGGGAAAAAAATTCTGATCAATCAGAAATTAACGCCTTTATTCTTAACAAATGACGGAAAAATATGGAAAGCAATCTGTATTATTTCACTGTCTGCAGAAGAAAAATCAGGAAACATCAAAGTGCATAAAAAAGGCGATAACAAGTTGTTTAGCTACGATTTAGAAGGCGAGTTTTGGAAAGAAACTGAAGTTATCAAACTAACCAGCAGAGAACGAGAAATTCTACACTATTCTACAAGAGGCTATACCATTAGCGAAGTAGCAGAAGCCATTTTTGTGTCACCTGATACTGTAAAGTTTCATAGAAAAAAACTGTTCGAAAAGCTAGATGTAGCTAACATTTCTGAAGCCATTGTATACGCAACGAATAATAAGCTTATTTAAGCACGAATAAGTCGTATTGTTGAGCAAGGCTTGTTCAAGTGCATTATGTGTGTTACATGGAATGTAAACCGCTATGAACCTAATTCATTAGCGTAGATAAATAAAACTCTGGAAACTTCTTAATTTTCTTTTTTGTAGCAATGTTGAACAATAAGTGTGCGCACATGGAAGCAACTGTCCAGGAAGCAATAGATAATTGTGGCGGAGGAAGTTGTTCTACTTCGTTTTTATATTTCTCTATAATTTCGTCGATCCATACATGCGGAGTACGCCAAAATTTCAAATAGCTAGATGCGTATTCTACCATCGTTACTTCATTGAACTTTTTATTTTCTTTGGCAATGGAATTTAAGGACAATCCTTCAGGTGTAATAACAGTTACCAATCCGCCCCAACCTAAATTGTACGGATGCAAAACGGGAATATTATTTTCTTGGCAAATGGTATCAAAAGTTAAGGGAACTTCCGAAGAAAAATCTAAAGCATTAATAGCAATTTTGTGGCCTACAATAAATTCTTTGGCATTTTCGGTGGTCAAAAAACAATTATGAGTGGAAATCTTGGCATTTTCATTAATAGCTAACAATCGTTTTTTTATGGCATCAACTTTCGGTGTGTTAACGTCGTCATGTGTGTAGTTTTGGCGGTTTAAGTTTGAAGTTTCTACAATATCACCGTCAATAATCGTAATATTTTCAAACCCAAGACGCAATGCACATTCTGCTATGACACTCCCAATACCTGAGCCACCTAAAATAATGGGGTAGTTTTTTATAGTTTGTTGATCGTCTTCAGTGAGGTAAATTCTGTTTCTATTATACCTGGATTCCATTTATAGTTATTTATCCCAAAAATAATGAGCAATTGGCAGCAATGCCTTACTCTAAAGGGTAGTTTTACTTCTTATAAGCTTCTTTTCAATTTCCCTCAAAATCAATTTTCGGACATATAAGCCAACCTTAGGCAAAAAATTTGCGCTGTTAAGATTAATATGGTGAATTACTAAGTAGGTATGACTGCAAAATAGTAAATTACCTACATATACTATAACTTTTTAAAATAAAAATATAGAAAATCTCACTTTTATATAAGTTTAAAAATACAGTTGTCTGATTAAAAGAAGTTTAGGTGTTTTATGGGCGTTCCCACAATAAAAAACACAAAAACCATATTTTGACTGAAATATGGTTTTTGTGTTTTTCATTGCGGTCAGGCTATCCGCGTTACACGGTAACTTGCTTCTATCCTTAACGCAAAATCAATTTTCGGTCAGGCAAAGGCAAGTTTATGCCTGTTTCCTACAAAAAATCCTACAAAGGTGCAGGTCCAATGGCACATACAATATTAAATCCTACAATCCAACCAAGTTGCCCATCACACTCTACCACATAAGCTACTGCGCAAATGGTGCAAAGTGTATTAAACGGATTTGTACCACAAATAATAGTTCGTACAGCTTTTAGGTCACAATCTCTAACATCTCTGGGAACGCCACTTGTAATGGAACAATCGCTATCAATGATAGCCAAGCCATCTACAAATGTTACACAACCGTAACGCACAGGATCACCACTTTTGGTAAATGCTTCCAATTGCTGGTCTAAATAGGTGTCAAGATCATCCTTTGCTTTCTCAGGAATTGAATGAAATACGCCAAGATCCAAATTTAATTCGGTAGCGTCATTTTCTATGATTTCTGGAGTTACCGTATCGGTCTGACACGCAAAAAATACACTGACTACTACGAGTAAAATACAACTAATTTTTTTCATGATTTTTGGTTTTTTAGGTTTACTTCCTAAGTTAAAAAATCTAAAAATCAGTCACTTACGGTAACAGCATACTTTTTGTAAGTAAAATTTAGCGTGTTCTTATATTTTCCCCGATAACGTCGTTATAAATTCTTCGTTGATCTTTTTTAAGGAAGTTCCGTATACCTTTTTAAAGATAGACGCTTTTGCGGTTGTATCTTGTGTCGCGAGTTTCCACAGCTCTTGAAACTTTTCAATACCGTGTGTTTCTATTAAATATTTTACAAATGCACCTGCAATTTTACTTTCATTGAGTAAGTGCGAACCTGTTGCTACACCAGACACTTTTTCTCCGTCATTTCTTTTAATAAGTTTGGCAGCACTCAGCGAAGTGTTGGAAGCTAAAACCGCCTTTGCGTCCTTGGTAAGTTTGTTATTATAAAATCGGGCATCATCAATGTAGTAGTTAAACCCTTCATCAATAATCAGCGAGTAATTGCTTGTTTTAGGAATAAATCCCCAGAATTTTTGCGTTAGTAAATGCCCTAATTCTTGACTGCCTTTTGCGTTTTTTGGCAAATGAAATACGGCATTCAAATCGCTCAATACATGCGCATCCGTGTCAACTTTGGTCAGTTTTCTTTTTTGTTCTCGATCTTTAAATAGCCAATAGCTTATTTTAATTTTTTGATCTTCTGCGCTAAGTCCCATTAAAGTGGCTAATTCTGCAAAGTTTTCTTCTTGCGCGTCTTTGATACTTTGTTTGATATCTTCAGGAATTGCCTTGTCAAAATAGAACTTAAAATGTTCGGTTGATACTAAATTCCAGGTGTTGTTTTGTACTAAATAGTATGTTGAATTCATATCCATAATAGAGCTTTCCTTTACTTTTCGGGAATATGGTTTTTGCGCACAACTCGAAATCGTAAAAGCTAGTAGTAATAAAAGTATATAGTTCTTCATAAGTAGGTTTATTAATGAACTCTAATATACTTTTTTAATTTTTATTAATGTATTAAAGTTTATACGAGTTCAATGTAAAAATAATAATTTTAAAGAATTATCTGATATAATACTCAATTATGAGTTGTAAAATATTCTTGCGTTCCTTAAAGTGAAGGTTTTGCGTTTTAGTTAGTATGTCGTTTTTTTGTATTGAAATGCTGTAAAGATAGCTTTCAGAAGCAGGAACAAATGTGCATGCTACTACTTTAAAACTATAGTTGTTGCCAGTTTCATTATATAGTGTACTACTTTCTGAGATGGCCAAATTGTCAATTTTTTCATCAGCAGTAAAAGTAAATATATTGGCGGTCTCGGTAGCCGTTAGTTGTACCTGTGTCGGATCTTCTATTTCTATATGATACAGGCTAAACGAAATTAAAATTGCGGTAATGACAATCCAAACCCAACCGTAGGTAACCATCCAGTTTTTTCTTTTTTCTAGCGCTAAAGCAAAATTACTTTCTTCCATAATTAATTGCTGAGTTCTAATTGGTTTTTGATAAGACTGTAATACACACCTTCTAGCTGTACCAAACTTTCATGTACGCCTTCTTCCACAATTTCGCCATCTTGCAGCACAATAATTTTGTCTGCGTTTTTTACGGTACTCAATCGGTGTGCAATGACAACTGCCGTTTTGTTTTCGAGAAATATATTTAGATTTTCCATCACATTTTTCTCGTTTTTGGCATCTAATGCACTCGTAGCTTCGTCAAAAAATAGAAAGTCAGGATTTTTATATACAGCTCTTGCTAGTAAAATTCGTTGTTTTTGTCCGCCACTAATGCCAATACCTGCCAAGCCAATTTTTGTTTTCAGTTTTAATGGCAATTGTGCTACAAAGTCATCCAAACACGCAATTTTTAATGCGTTTTCCAGCTTGTCATAATCAATTTCAGTTTCTCCCGTGGCAACATTCCGTTCTATCGTATCTGAAAATATGTAACCGTCTTGCATTACGGAACCGCATTTTTTTCTCCAAAGTGTAGGCGATTTTCCTAAAATATTTTCATCGTCAATGTAAATGTCACCTTCCGTTGGATCGTAAAACTTTAATAGTAATTTCATTAACGTTGTTTTTCCACTTCCACTTTCTCCAACAATGGCGGTGGTTTTTCCGCGGGCAATCAGCGTATTGATACTTTTTAAAACCATCGGAGTTTCTTTTCCACCATATTGAAACGATACTTCTTGCAAATGAATTCCTTTACTTTTAGCATCTTTCAGTTTTGGAGTTTCTAAAAGAATGAGTTCGTCTTCTTCTTTTTGATCTTGAATTTCGTTCAATCGCGCCAAGCTTATTTTAGCATCTTGCATCGTTCTAAAGAATGATATCAATTGATTTATAGGCGAATTTAGTTGCCCAATGATGTATGAAATACTGAGCATTTCTCCCAACGTGATACTTCCTAAAACAACGGCTCTTGCTGCAATAAAGGTGACCAAAATGTTTTTCATTTGGTTGATAAAATTGAATCCAATGACTTGAAACTGATCTAAACGTAATATTTTAGAGTTTACATTGAACAGTTCTACTTGAATATCTTCCCATTTATTGCGCTTAAAATCTTCAAAATGATTGAGTTTTATTTCCTGAATACCATTGATGAGTTCGTATATAGAATCTTGATTTTCAGAATTTTTCAAAAACTTTTCGTAGTCTAATTGTTGTCTCTTTTTTAAGAAAACAAAAATCCAAATAACCGCAACGGTTGTCAATCCTAAATACGTGATCAGTATTTTTATATCGTAATAGAATAAGACTAAAAAGAACACAATAAAGTTAAAGAAAGAGAATACGGTAATGAGACTTTCAGAGGTTAAAAAGGTTTCAATTCGTTTGTGATCGGTGATGCGTTGATTGAAATCTCCAATGTTTTTGGAGTCGAAAAACTTAATAGGCAACTTCAACATTTTTTTTAGAAATGTGGAGATAATTGCGATGTTAATTCGCGCACCTACATATAGTGAAATCCAATTTCGAATAATTTCTATAAACGTCGCGCCAATAAATACAAATATTTGCGCTAGTAATAGTAAAAATATGACATCAAGGTTTTTTGGCGTAACACCTCTGTCAATTAATGCTTGTGTGAGGAAAGGAAAAATAAGCAATAACGCACTTCCTAGGAGCATTCCGAGGAATAGTTGCGATACTTCTTTTTTGTACGGTTTTAGGTATTTTAACAAGACACCCAATCCGATAGCGCTTTCTTTTTCCTCAGGATTTTCAAAGAATTTCTTTTTTGGATTTAGAAAAATAGCAACTCCTTTATCTTTGTCAGAAACCCATGATTCCTTAAATACGTCTTCTTTAAGTTTGATTAATCCATGTCCTGGATCGGCAATTTTATATATTTTTTCATTGGAAAATAGTTTTTTTTTAATCTCGTACAAAACCACAAAATGGTTTTGATTCCAATGCAAAATACACGGCAAAGCACCAGTTTCATTTAGTTTTTCTAAGGATAATTTGGCAGAAAAAGAGTCAAAACCAATCGTGTCAGCAGCTTCTCTGATGCCCATGGCACTGACTCCTTCTCTGGTAATAAAAGCATTTTCCCGTAACGTTTGTAGTCTGTAATTTTTACCATGATAATTTGATATCATTCGCAAACATGCAGGCCCACAATCCATTTGGTCAAATTGAGGAAAAAACTTAAATTTTTGTATCATCCAAATGTAATCTTTAAGACTTCTGTAGAATAGTTGGTTATTATTTTTTCGATTTCGCTGTTGTCAATATTCGCAATTATTTTCTTTAAAAGCAAACCTTCCATTGATCTTGGCAATACATAATCGGTATTACACACATCAATAAATGCTTCCATCAGCTTTTTATCATCTGAAAGGTAGTATTCTAAACTTTTGTTTAAGTAGTTGTAGCCGTCAGCTTCCAAGAGTGCTTTGAAGAAGTCGTTGTATAGTTTTTGTTTGACCTCTGTATCTTCAATCACGTTGATTTTAAAAAGAATAGAATCCATTAAACCATGCATGCCATCATAGCGCTCAAATTCTGATAAAGAGCGTAAATATTCTTTTTCGTTGCTATCTACTGTGGCATCCGCGTTTAGTGGTGTGGTTCCTAAAAAGTCCGTCACAATACTTTGAGTAATGGAAAAGGCTTCTTCATATTTTTGTTGATTCATTTTAATACGAATCAGGTTTAAGTATTGCTCTCGTTTAGCCCACACAGCATCTTTTACCTCAATAGCTGCTAGTTGTTCAAAAACGCCAAACGATTCTTCTAATGCTTTCTGCGCTTCATCATAGTCTTTTTTGATGTAATATTTAAAGGCGTATAAAGGTAATGAGATACCTTTAATAGCCATTTGCGCATTATCACTTACCAGATTTTCCATTAATTTTTCAGCCTTCTGAATAAAATATTCGGCATAGTTAAAATTACGGGTACGCAATTTGTTCAGCGCACTTTGAAAGTTTTGAAATATCATGTACAGAATCACTTTTTCATCTGCAAATTCAAACGAATTTTTATTGTTAATGATGCTTGTAAATACATGTCCAACATCATCTGTGACTTTACTTTTTTTGTAAAAATCTTTTCGTGTATCGAAAACTTGGTTTACTATAGATATATCCATGAGATGTGTTTTTTTATCGTGTTTGAAATTGATTTACTGGTTCCGCGTTTTCGCGTCCTTTTTCTAATACGTAGTGTAATAGTAATTTGTCTTCCATGTTGTATTTGAATGGTGGACACGCGGGTCTTCCTTCAATCCAATCTTTTGGACAACCACCACCACAAACTGGATAAAACTTACAATCAATACAGTTGCTATATTTACGTGTTTCCACATGATCTTGCCAGTTTCTGATTTCAATATCTTTATTAACTTCACCGCCAGCACTCACTTTGACAACGTTTCCTTCAATGTATTCGTCGTTTTGGTATTTGTTCGTGTATGGCAATTCGTAACAAGAAAAAATATTTCCGTACGCATCAAATACTTCCGAATCTTTGTTATCTACCATACAAGAAGCTGCGGTTCTTTTAGGAATCACGCTTCCTACGGTTCCGCCTAATTCGTCTACCATAAGCAACCAGTCAATTTCTTTGTTAGAAAATTCATCTACAGATAAACTTTTGCTGTTGGCGTTATTTCCTCCCCAATCAAATACAGGAGAGAAAGAAAGTCCCACCTTATCCAAAATACCAGATTCTTTTAGGTTGTTGATAAACGTTTCTACGCTTGGACTGTTTTCACGGTCAATATTGATACGGATAGAAATAGATGGTTTGTACTTTTTAAACGTTTCGCTGTTTACACAATTGACTACATTGTTATAAATAATATCAAACGTATCATTCCCACTTTTGGTCATTCTTCGTGCATCGTGATGCTCTTTCGTACCATCAATGGTAATTTGGAAAGCTCTAATGTGTAATTTTTCTACCATTTTATGGAAAATGTTCTCTTTCAATGATAATCCATTGGTAATAATATCAGCAATGTATATTTTGCCGTGTTCTTCACAAAAAGCATCCATCTTATTCGTGAACGATTCTATTTCTGGCAATGCCATAGAAGGTTCTCCACCGTACCAAGTTACAGCAACACCTTGATAGCCTTCACGTAAAACGGTACTTTCAATGCGATTAAAACTTTTTTGTACAATGTACTCTGTCATTTTTATTTTGGAGTGAACTTGTCCGCAGTAATGACAACCCAATTGACAGTTTCCTGAAGGTTGAATGGTGTAGGTAAGTATACTCTTGTCTTTTTTCATAAAAGAATTTTCATGTAAAATTTCTTCTATTTCATTTTCATCAAGCGGAACAATGATGTTGTACTTGGTCAACGTTGCAACTTCTTCGTTGGTTAAGTCTTCAAATCTACCATGCCTAACAGCATCAAGAGAACTCATTTTTACCGTAATCACACCTGTAGAACGTGTTGAATATACGATGGCTTTCTTTTCTGCATCCTCAGAAGGAATTTCTACAATTACTGTGTATTCTGAAATTTTAAATGGATTCATATATTATAAGTTTACGGTTATATCTTTTGTAATGGTTGATTTGAATTTAGCGGAACAGCTTGACACAAATAATGGTGGACAAGCGCCGCCCATATCGTCATATCCGTAGGTTGTGCAGTGAAAAGTTCCACAAGCACCGCCTACAAGATTTAAGCATTCGATGTCTTTAAGAATTGCCAATGAAGATGATTCTTGCAGTTTCAACAATACTTCTTTTAACTTTTTATTTTTCATAATTACTAGTTTTAGTGGTTTACAAGGTTATTGGCTTAGCAGCCACCTTTTTTAGGGGAAGAGTAAGATCACCATATTTCCCTTCGCATGGACAGGAATACCAACCACAGGTTGCTAGCCTAGGACAACAGTCTCCTAATCCGCCAGTTATTTCATCTAAAATAGAACCTGAAAGGATGGTAATGGATGGGTTGGTGTAGGTTTTTGTATGAAGTAAATTATGTAACTTTTTATTTTTCATGGTATTCGGTTTTAAGTATTCATAATTATAGTTCTATTGTAACTGTAGGTGGTTTTGCTACATGATATTTGGTATTACAGGCTACAAATGTGACGCATGTAGTACTAAGAGTTGTGCAAGGTCCTTCTGTACCAGCAGTGATTGCTGTTTTTTCATGTATTGATATTTCTCGAATATCAAGCGATTCTATATATTTAACACTTTTCATTAAGTGTTTTAACTTTTTATTTTTCATGGTAAACGGTTTTAATTATTGTTTCAATCGTTCTTTTTCCTCTTTAATGTCAACACCCGTTTTGATATCTTTTTTACGACCTTTGTCAAACACGTATGAAACGGCAAACACAACAGATCTTAGGTTGATATCTTTGTCATAAAAAGACGACTGATTTACGAATGAAGAGGATACGCGGTTATAATATGTGCCCAACACATCTCTAAACGTAACGCTGGCGGTGAGTTTATTTTGAAGCATGCGCAAGCTATATTTTGCGTCCAATTTAAAGCCTTGCTCTACTTTATATATATCGTAAAAGTTTGGTGTATAGTAATTTCCAACTAAGATGATATTTCCCTTTTTTTGTAGGTTGATCACTTCCGCGAAATACAAATGAGATTCCCATGAAGTGGTTCTAAAATCATTGTTCAATAAAGCACCATCAGAAACCACTCGTTCCACTGTGAGTTTTTGAATACTCGTTAGCCAAGAAGTTATTTTTTGTGTAAATCCTGTTTGCATTCCAAACGAGTAATAATCATAATTTACAGGACTATTAATCGTAATAAAATCATCAATAACACCAGTGCTTTCAATTAAATTTCTGTTGTAATTCAAATAGAAATTGAAATAATATTTTTGTTTTAAATAGTAAAGGAATTCTACATTATGAGAAATTTCATTTTTCAAATTCGGATTCCCTTCAAACCTCGTATTGTATGAGGTAATGTATTCAAATGGTGTAATTTCACTAAAGTTTGGACGTCTTATTTTTTTACTATACGAAAGCTTATAATAATGATTATTGGACGGTGAATGATCTATACTGAACGATGGAAAAATATCTAAATTGTTCGTATTAAAATTATTCACTCTATCAGTAATAACATCTCTGTCAAAATACTCAGCTCGAATTCCTGCACGAAGAGAAAACTTCTCAAAACCTTTACTCCAGTTAAAATAGGAAGCAAAAATACTTTCATCAAAATCAAACAATACATTACTCAAATCAGCATTATTTACATCTACATCTAGCGTAAAATCTCCTTTAAAATTGGTAAATCGCGCTCCAGCTTCAATCTTATTGTTGTTTTTTAAGGTTTTTTCGTAATCAGCATTTGAAATTATTGACGAAGTATTAGAATTACTAACGGTAAATTGATTAAAAGTGGAAGCATCAGCATCTGTTCGGTTGTTCACAAATCGTTGTGCATTATCCGCTTTGTTGTTAAAGTATTTTACAGAAGTATCAAAGGTGTACGAATCTCTATTGCGCGTGTAAAAAGCACCTAATGAATAATTAGAATTCTCGGATGCACCGCGCGATTCTGACACAAAACTAGAGTCAATAACAATCGAGTTGAGGTTTTCTTGTTCAAACAAAACATTTCCATCAGTTTCCGTATCCGAATTTCCATCTAAATAATCTACTTCAAAACCTATTTTATCAGTATCATTTACATCATAATTAAGATTTACATAGGCATATTTAGACAATCTCTTAGCATCTGTTTCGCTGTAGTTTTCTTGAAGTTTATCATTAAATCTCTGAAAACCATTGTCTTGCGTAAACGTTTCATTCTTGTCAATAGCAAAATAAGAAGATATATTCAGCTTATTTTTATTGTAATTCAAATACGTATTGTTGTTATGCGAAAACCGTTTGTTAATGGTTGCTGTAGAGTTAATTCCGCCACTAAACCCTTGCGTAAGCCATTTCTTGAGCGTTACTTTTAACACCACATCATACTTTGCATCATACTTTGCGGATGGGTTGCTATCAATAACTATTTTTTCAACATTTTTAGCAGGCAAATCACCAATATTCAAATTACTTTCGCGTCCATTTACCAAGACTAAAATTCTACTTTTACCCAAAACTGTAATATTATTATCAGCAGTTATGGTAACTCCAGGCATTATGTTCAATGCTTCAGGAACGTTAATTCCGTCAAAAAATGCAGAGTCGTCAATCTTTAGCGTAACACCTTCATTATTGATAGAAACATTTTTCTTTTTAGTTTCAATAATAACGGCGTCTAAATTCACGGTGCTATCTTCCAGGAAAATAGGTGTTAACTCTTTATTTTGATCAAGTGTAATAGTATATACAACTGCAGTGTATTTTTCTTTTGAAATTGTAACGGTATAATCTCCAGAGTTGAGTTCTTTTTCAAATTTTCCAAGACTATCAGAATTTAGGGAGAATAAAGATGTTCCGTTTTGTGTAATTTCTATAGTAGCATTTTGTATATAAGCGCCAGATGCATAATCAAAAATTTGCCCTGTAAGGGTAAACTCTTGGCTCATAGCAAGTGTTGAAAATAGAAAAACGAAGGTGTAAAAGTAGGTCTTCAATGGTTATATGTTTTAGTAAAGTCTTCTGCTACAGAATAGCAGAAGACTTTTGTTAATTATAGTTTAATATCTGGAAGGTTGATGGTTGTAGTTGAACCAGAACCATCTTTAAACTTAGGGTTACAGCTAGTGTAAGTTCCACAAGTAGATAGCATAGGACAAGAACCTCCTAATACAGATAACTCATCATTTGATGATAATACTTCGATATCCATACCTGAATCATTCTTCATAGTAGTGAACATCATTTTTAATTTTTGATTTTTCATAAGATGTTTTTTTAAAGTTTAATATCAGGTAATCCAATTGTTATACTTCCTGGTTTCTTGTATTTCCCTTCACAATCAACATAGGTGGTGCAAGAAGTTAATACTGGACAGTTTCCACCTAATAAGGCAGCTTCGTCATGTGAAGAAAGTACTTCGATATCCGCTCCTGAATCATTTTTCATGGTAGTGAACATCATCTTTAATTTTTGATTTTTCATAAATTAAAATTCATTGTAGTTAATAAAAAAACCCTCTTTTTTCGGTTCAGGTTTACCTATCCTCTTCTTTTAAGGTTGAAGAAGCAACGATCCCATCTAACGTTAGGTTTTTTATATCGGACTCGTTTAAGGTGTGCGCGTTTAAGTGGAAATATGAAGTTTTCCGGGGGTGCTTAAACAGATTTTTTTTGGAAAAAATCCAAACGAGTATACTGTGAAATTTTAATGAATGTCTATTATTTTGAATAAATAATTGGGAGAGAACTATTCTTTAACACTACACAAATTAAACTTAAAAAAGCGAGCAAGAATTACGGTAAAACCGTAAAATAAGTACGGTTTATAATTTGCATAATTGATTTTAAATGATTATAAAATTAAAAAGTTTAATACGATTTTATTCTGCTTGTAGTGTTAAAAATAAATATCAAACTTATGCTATAAATCACTAATATACAATATATTAAGATTATTTTTTTTCTTTAAATAACTGCTTAATTTAAGAATTTTCCATAGCTTAGTACAATAAAAAAAAAGGACTTGAGTTGAAGACTGCTTTCTGTTAAAAAGAATCATTCTAAAAAAGGAAAAATCCTAAAATTGTCTTCAAAAGTAATTAATTATCAGCGCTTATTGAGTGATTTTTCTACTTTTTTTGATAAAAAAATAACAGCACAAATGTTGAAGTCAAATTCACAAACTCTTTGACTTTACATAGAATAAAAGGAACTGAAAAAAAGAAAAGCCCAAAAA